>NZ_JACJSE010000040.1 GCF_014698045.1 Aulosira sp. FACHB-615 | reverse complement strand
TCATTCCACTCATTTGTAACGATTTTCTCGCTCCAGTGCGGATTGTGGGAATTTTCTTTTTAATCATTCATACACCGAACTTGTGTAACGAAACAATAAGTCGCACATCGCGTTAGATATTGGCTTACCTGATATGGATGGGATTGAACTCACCCGTAAATATAGACGTTATCAAGCTGAGACTGGACAAACAGCTACCAAAATCCTGATTTTGACAATGGATCATACAGAGGATGCAGTATTGGCGGCGTTTGCGGCTGGTGCAGACTCTTACTACATGAAAGAAACTAGTATTAGCAAGTTAACAGAAGCCATCCAAGCAACTTACAGTGGGAACTCTTGGATTGATCCGGCGATCGCTAATGTAGTATTACGTAAGATGCGCCAAGGCATACCAGGGGAAAACCAAAAGGGTGATCAGCCCAAGACCGTAAAAATTGAAGCCTTAGCCACAGAATACGAACAAGTTCTAGAAACCTATCCCCTCACCCAACGAGAATTAGAAATTCTAGAATTAATTGTTGCTGGTTGCAGTAACGGTCAAATTGCCGAAAAACTTTACATTACAGTTGGTACAGTTAAAACCCACGTCCGCAACATCTTAAACAAACTCTGCGCTGATGACCGTACTCAAGCCGCCGTGCGTGCTTTACGTTCTGGGTTAGTTGCATAGAGAAGTTAAAAGTTAAAAGGCAAAAGGCAAAGGTTATAGCTGTAGTTACTAGATTATTGATGCTCAAAAATCAGCACTTTACTCTCAAACAAGAGAATCTTTTACCTTTTTACTTTTTGCTTTTTAAAACTAATCTTTCGGCTAAACAATCAGCAATTCGTCTAGCTGCGCCTGGTTGACCCATTCGCCGCAAACCATTTTCGGCGATGATTTGTAACCTGTCAGGATGTTGTAGTAGCGATCGCAACACCTTCGCTGCTTGGGATGGTTTCTCAATTAAAATCAAAGAAGATCCTAAAAGACGGCTTTGGGCTTCAGCAAAGGCATAATTATATTGTGGCCCCTGTCCGGGAATTGCGATCGCAGGCTTGCCTAGACCAACAAATTGTTCTGTAGCAGTCCCCGCCATAGCGATCGCCACATCTCCCAAATGTATACAATCGTTATAAGCTTGTTGAGAGATTAGCAAATAAGCATGGCGTTGCTGATAAATTAAAGTATTGGTATCCGGGAGAGAAATTGGTGATGTTGTGTGGGGTCGCCAACCTTGAATTTGTAAGTTAGAGGTGAGTTGACTGGTATCAAGACTGGGTGCGATCGCTGCTAAAAACACTACATTACCAGAAGTATGCCCTGCTGCATCTCGTTCTTGAAAACTAGCCAGCAGTGCAGATACAGCCTCCATAATTAATTGCCAATTTTGATAAGCTTCTGGTGGGCGAGAACCCGGAAGCAGCGTCACAACCAATGGTCTAGCTAATTCTTGTTGTTGGATATCAGCAGTGTAAAATCGTTGCGTGGGAAAACTCGGTTCCAAGTTATCCATCATCGGATTCCCCACATCAACGGCGGGAATCGGCCATTGTTTTAAAATTTCCGTAGTCAAACTATCTCTGGGAAACACCGCCCGACAACGGCGACGACTCATTAACCAACGTTCCCAAGGATGGTAAATTGAACCAGAAAAATTTTCCCAACGTGCAGATTTAGATGAGCGTGGTAACAATCCTGTTTCATCCTGCACATAATACTCAGATTTTGCTGTGCCGACAAAAGCATAATTCGCGCCACTAAAATAAGCAAACAATAACGGGACAATATCTCCCACCGCTAAAATTGCTGTTTGTTTACCTGATTTTGGTTGCGAACTCACCCACCGCCGCATCGCTTGAATTTGGCTGAGTGTCAACTGTACTAAACCGCCGCGCACATCCCGCATCAGTTGGCGGTTATCCATATATATAAAACCACCAGAAGGCATTGTTTGTACTGCACCAATCAAAGGAATACCCAAATTTTGATAAGCATGTCCTTCACCCACCAACGGTAAAGCAAACATCTCTGGTGGGTTTGATAGTTGCTGGAATGCTTGCACAATGCGGACTGCGATTATATCTTCGCCATGACCGTTACTTAAAAATAGTAAGCGTAACCGAGAACTTGCAGATGGTGAATGACTCATAAGAAACAAAACATCAAGATTAACTGTCAAAATAACTTGTAATTGATAATTCGTAATTAACACCAAATCTCTGTCAGCTTGCACTAAATAATTATTTTTGTCTTCCTTGGCGCTCTTGGCGTTCTTGGCGGTTCGTAAAAAAATTAAGTGCATCTTCACGGAGAATTGGTATAACCCATAGAAGTTAGCTAGGGGTTTGAAGCTTATTACTTCCGTCAATAAATTGAGGGAACTGCTGTGGTTTTGGGTAAACCCAATCAACACAGTGGTAGCGTAGGCTTGCATACTTCAATTACGAATTACGAATTAGTAATTATTTGTTATGCAAATTTCTAAAACTGCAATTTTAACTTTAGCTACTTTAGCGGCTAGTAATGTCACTCAACAAGCACTAGCTGTAACAACTACCCCAGCCAAAGAAACTAAAAAAGATGTCGTAGTTCCGGTAATTGAAGAAACTCCCATCCGCACCGAAGCCATTTCAGCGCCGGAAACTGTGGTTACGCCGCAATTTACCCAAAAATCCACAGTTATTAACAAAAAATCTCCTGTAGTACTCACTCCAGTTAATCAAAGTAAGACTACTTTACCAACAGATAATAATTTAGTTGTTACAGCAATAGATGTACAGATAGTAGGCGCGACTCCCGAATTGCAAGAAATTGTCCGCCGCGTGATAAAAACCCAGCCTGGGGGAGACACCAGCCAAAACCAGCTACAAAAAGATGTCGCCGCAATTTTAGAGACTGGTTTATTTACCACCGCCAATGTTAATAGCCGCAGCACAGCCGCAGGGTTGAGTGTAACTTATCAAGTGCAACCAGTAATAGTGCGATCGCTGCAACTTTCTGGTGCAAAGGTACTAACTTATCAAGTAGCCCTGGAACAATTTCAACCGCAATTCAATAGCGCCATCAGTCCCACCGGATTGCAAAAAGCGGTGCAACAGGTCAATAAATGGTACAGCGACAACGGTTATAACTTGGCGCGAGTCCTATCAATTAAACCCAGCCGGGAGGGAATACTTAACATCAACGTCGCCGAAGGTTTAGTAGGTGATATTAAATTCCGATTTGTCAACGATGAAGGTCAAACTGTTGATAGTAAAGGTAATCCCGTCACCGGAAGGACTAAACCAGAGTTTTTACGGCAGCAAATTAAACTACAAACTGGGCAAATATTTCAAGAAAAATTAGTCCAGCAAGATATTCAACAATTATACCGCACAGGCTTATTTTCGAGTGTGAATGTGGCTTTAGAAGGCGATGCTAGTAAATTAGATTTAGTTTATGAACTCAAGGAAAATGGCGCACGGGCAATTAATTTGGGTGGAAGTTATAACGCTAATCAAGGCATTATAGGCACTGTTAATTATCAAGACCAAAACGTTGCCGGAAAGAACAATATTTTAAATTTGAATGTAGGTGTTAGTAGTCGTGATTTGCAATTTGACGGGAAATTAATTAATCCTTATCGTCCTAACAATCCTGATAGCTTGGGTTACACCGTTAACGGCTTCCGTCGCCAAGAACTTTCCGACACCTTTGATGACACCATTAAATTAGCTAACGGTGATAAAGTGCGGGAAGGGCAAATTGGCGGGAGTGTCAGCTTGCAAAGACCGATTGATGGTTGGGATGCGTCTTTAGGATTGAATTATACAAGAACAACAATCCGCGATCGCCAAGGTAATATTAATTCAAGCGATGCCCAAGGAAATCCCTTATCTGCCAGTGGTACAGGTATTGATGACTTAACGACCGTCTCTTTCACCGCCGCTAAAGACAAACGCAATAACCCACTCAACCCCACTCAAGGTTCCTTACTCAAATTAAGTACAGAACAATCTATACCCATCGGTCAAGGAAATATCTCCCTCAACCGCGTCACCGCCAATTTCAGTCAATATGTACCAGTCAAAGTATTCGACAGTAAACAAACGCAAGTATTCGCTTTAAATGTCCAAGCCGGGACAGTCATTGGCGATTTACCACCTTACGAAGCCTTTAATTTGGGTGGTTCCAACTCTGTGCGCGGTTACGATGCAGGTAAAGTTGGCAGTGGACGCAGTTACGTTTTAGCTTCCGCAGAATACCGCTTCCCCATTCTACCCATAGTTGGGGGCGTGTTATTTGCCGACTTCGGCTCAGATTTAGGTTCTGGTAGCACCGTTTTAGGAGACCCGGCGGGTGCGCGTGATAAACCCGGTTACGGGTTTGGCTACGGTGCAGGTGTGCGCTTAGATTCCCCACTGGGGTTAATTCGTGCTGACTACGGCATTAACAACCAAGGCGAAAGTAAAGTGCATCTGGGTATCGGTCAGCGATTTTAACCAGTCGATTTCTCAGAACTAATACCAATTTGAAAAATGATTGCGACAAATGGGTTACTGAAAAGCTCACCAGTAAGCAATTTCCCAATCCAAAATCTAAAATCCAAAATGGTATAACCGAAGCGTAAATCCTATTTCTGCCAAACTCTCACTTGCAAACTACGATATTCCGATATACAATAAGGAGTATCAAAACTGTTATAAATCCAAAATTTAGATTTGATCGTCAGCGTTCTTCTTTCCTAAATGCGTAACCTGTTGCCCTTGAGTAAGGGCATTTTTATTATTAGCAGCAGTTATTGTGACTTGATCAGAGTTTACTTTAGTCCAAAAAATTGCTTTAGTAACTGGAGCAGGACAAGGCTTAGGGCTAGAAATTGCAGGTGCTGTTGTCTTCCTCGCTTCTCCAGCCGCGTCATATATCACAGGCCAAGTTTTAGCCGTTGATGGTGGCGACCTGACTCATTTGTGATGTATTGATATTAGCTGTGTAATTTTACAAATACGGTTTTTCTACCGATAAAATGTATTTTTGGACTAAATTCAGAGTATTATGAAACTTTATATGAGATCAAGTCTGAATTTTGTTGGCTGGGCTGGAAATAGATTTATCCCTAGTAAACAGACTTGACCAACTCTCTGTAACTATTGATACGAGACTACTATGCAGCCTAATTCTTTAACTACCCACACTCCAACCACGATAGTTATTGTTGGCGGAGGCTTTAGTGGTTCTCTAGTGGCTACGCATTTGATGAAAACTGCCAGCCAGCCCCTCATTATCAAGCTGATTGAGCGTAGCCATCAAATTGGTAAAGGCATTGCCTACAGCACAGATACCAACTGTCATTTGCTGAATGTGTCCGCAGGAAATATGAGTGCATTTGCTCATGATCCAGGACATCTGCTGCGGTGGTTGTATTACAACCAAAACGAGTTAGAACCATTTTTTACCGAAGAAGTTAATCCTAGTAGTTTTATTCCGCGTAAAGTTTATGGTTTATATATTCAATCAATTTTGGCAGAAGCCGAAGCAACTGCACCTAATGACGTACATCTCGAACGCTTAACAGATGAAGTTGTCGGAATTGAACCAGAAGACAAGGGAACAATTGTTGCTTTACGTAGCGGCCGCTGTTTTTATGCAGATAAAGTAGTTTTGGCTTTAGGAAACTCGCCTTTTACACCTCCAGCCAGTGATCATCCCAATACTAACAACGAAAATCATCGGCGGAATGCTTGGTCAGCCGATGCCCTAGCAGGACTTGATCCTGATGCTTCTGTGTTGCTGGTTGGTACTGGGCTAACAATGGTGGATATGGTGTTATCTCTGCACGATCGCCAGCATCAAGGCAAAATTTATGCTGTGTCGCGTCGGGGATTATTCCCCCAACAACATCAAGCCTCTCAACCTTATCCAGCTTGGTTAACTCTTGAAACTGCACCCAATACAGCACGAGGTTGGGTACGACGACTACGACAAGAGGTCAAACATGCCACAGCCCAAGGTTACGACTGGCGGGCTGTGATTGATTCTCTGCGCCCTCTGACACAACAAATCTGGCAAAAACTACCAACTTTAGAACAGCAGCGTTTTTTGCGTCATATTACACCTTATTGGGATGTCCATCGTCACCGGATTGCCCAAAAAGTCGCAGATGTGATTAAAGAAATGGTGGATTCTGGTCAATTAATCATTGCCGCCGGACGAATTCAAGAATATCAACCATTATCCAAAGGTTTAGCAGTCACCATATCTGAGCGCAAAACTCAGAATAACATCGTTTTACAGGTGAATCGGGTGGTGAACTGCACAGGGGTAGCCGCAGATTATCGCCACTCGCCTCATCCGCTAATTGATAATTTGCGATCGCAAAAATTAGTCCGTCCCAATAGCATTGGTTTAGGGCTAGATACAAATACAGATGGTGCTTTATACACCGCCGATAATTCTGTTTCCAATTTACTTTATACCTTGGGAACTCCGCGCAAAGGCGACTTATGGGAAACAATCGCGGTTCCAGAATTACGGGTACAGGCACAGAAACTAGCAAAAACATTGTTGGATTCATTACCAGTGCGGGTGCGTTCAATTCCGACAATGCCGTTATCCAATAGCCAAGCCAGCGATCCCAATTCATCCCCATCAAACTTTTTATTTCGGCAATTTTTTGACCCAGAAAGCAGCACCTATACTTATTTAATTGCTGATCAACAAACCGGAGATGCAGTATTAGTTGATCCTGTATTAGAACAAGTTGACCGCGATTTGCAATCCTTAGAAGAATTGGGATTAAAACTACGTTATTGCCTAGAAACTCACCTTCATGCTGACCATATTACCGGGGCAGGTCAACTCCGGCGCAAAACTGCTTGTCAGGTAATTGTGCCGCAAAATCCGGCGGTGACAAAAGCCGATCGCTCCCTTGTGGGTGGTGAAATTCTCGAAATTGGCTCAGTAATCATTGAAGCAATTTTTACGCCAGGACACACTGCCAGCCACATCGCATATTTAGTCAACAAAACTCACCTGTTAACTGGTGATGCTTTATTGATTCGGGGTTGTGGACGCACAGATTTTCAAGAAGGTGATCCAGGCACTTTATATGATGCGGTAACACAACGCCTGTTCACCTTGCCCGATGATACCTTGGTATATCCAGCCCACGACTACAAAGGACGCACAGTTTCGACAATTGGTGAAGAAAAACGCCTCAACGCCAGATTTAGCGTTCGCAACCGCAGCCAATTCATCACCATCATGAATAATCTGAAATTGAGTTATCCCCAAAAAATGAATGCAGCTGTACCTGCAAATCAATACTGTGGTGACTTTATTCCTCAAGAAAGCGTGGATACAGTTACAACCTCTGTTACAGATGCAGAACAAAAACAAATAGAACTAACTGTCATGACGAATACAGAAATCTACAACGATTACTTTGCTATGTATATCTAAAACAGAGTGAAATTTTGAAACTTTTACATATCTGAGGATTGGGTGTAGGGGTGAGAGGGTTTTGCATACCTAACCCGAATTTCTCACGTATGGGTAGGGGAGTGGGGAGTGTGGGGAGTTTGGGGAGTGTGGGAGGTGTGGGAGGTGTGGGGAGTGTGGGGGGAAAGATTTCTTCACCATCCTCCCACACCCCTGGATTTCTCTCTTGTGAGAAATCCAGGCTAAACCCTTTCACCCAGTTTCCCCAGAAAATTTGTTTAACTTTGATATGGGCGCGGTAATTGGCGTAATTTATGCGCCGTATCTAATTCACTATTATTTTTTCTGCCATATCCCCAACCTAATATCCGGCGATATTCACCCATAATGCCACTTTCAATCAAATCATCCTCATTAACTGCAATCTCTGTATGAGACTGGGGTGCAACATAAAGCGCATCCGCAGGACAATAAGCTTCACACATAAAACAAGTTTGACAGTCTTCTTTACGAGCAATTACAGGTGGTTGGTTGGGAACTGCATCAAAGACATTAGTCGGACAAACTTGAACACAAAGATTGCAATTAATACAGAGTTTATGGCTGACAAGCTCAATCATAATTTTATTTTGGCTATAACTTTGATACAACGGGTGTGGCTTGAGTGGTTTCTACTGGTGATGTAATGGAAGCATCCGTAATCCAATCGCGTCTCACCCACAGCTTATCTAAACCGCCTGTGGCTTGGTAATATCGCTGGTTGGGATCAGTTTGGGGATGATCTATGCGGATATGTTCGCTGCGGGTTTCTGTACGATGTAAAGCACTAAAATAAGCCCATCTGGCGACGGCAGTCAAAGCAACTGCACGCCGAGAAAATTCAATATCGCGGACACTATCTTGTTTGGGATTCCCTTGTACTTGTTGCCACAGTGTTTCTAATTTGGCGAGAGAGTCTAGAAGTTTCTGTTCCGAACGCAAGTAGTTTTTCTCTAATGGGAACATCTGGGCTTGCACACCACGCACGATCGCCTCATGATCAAAAGTATCAGAAGACGTGGAGGGCGATCGCATTGCCACCTGACCAGCTGCACGTACAGTTCTTTCATCTGTATGTGCGCCCAAACTCTTGGCAAACTTAGCTGCCCCTTCTCCTGCCCACTGCCCTGTAGAGATTGCCCAAGCCGCATTCGGGCCACCACCGCCAGAAGCTAAACCAGCTAAAAATTCTCGTGATGCCGCATCCCCAGCCGCATACAGTCCAGGTACTTTTGTCGCGCAACTATCATCGATAATCCGAATACCACCTGTACCCCGGACTGTCCCTTCTAAAATCAATGTCACAGGTACTCTTTCTGTATAGGGATCAATCCCAGCTTTTTTATAAGGTAGAAAAGCAATGAAATGGGACTTTTCAATCACGGCTTTAACTTCTGGTGTAGCTCTATCTAAACGAGCATAAACAGACCCTTTCATCAAAGCATTTGGTAAGAAGCTAGGATCACGACGACCATTAACATAGCCACCTAAATCATTCCCCTCTTCATCGCTATAACTTGCCCACCCAAAGGGAACACCCCGCGTCACTGTGGCATTAAAAGCAGTGGAGATTGCATAGTGATTAGAAGCTTCCATACTAGAGAGTTCGCCGCCAGCTTCTACCGCCATTAGCATTCCATCACCTGTGTTAGTGTTGCAACCTAATGCTTTACTTAAGAATGCACAGCCACCATTTGCCAATACTACTGCACCAGCACGAACTGTATAAAAACGATGATGTTGCCTTTGTACGCCCCTTGCCCCAGCCACAGAACCATCTTCAGCGACTAAAAGCTCAAGAGCCGGACTTTGGTCGAGAATCTGCACCCCAGAACGTAGCAGGTTTTTTCGCATTACCCGCATATATTCCGGGCCGTAGTAACTCTGACGCACAGATTCCCCATTTTCTTTCGGGAAACGATAACCCCAATCTTCTAATAAGGGCAAACTCAGCCAAGTTTTTTCAACTACACGCTCTATCCAACGCAAGTTAGCTAAGTCTTTTCCTGCACGATAACGCTCTGAGACAACTTTTTCCCAGTTCTCTGGAGAAGGAGCCATGATGCCATTACCACTTGCAGCAGCAGCACCACTCGTACCCAGAAAACCTTTATCAACAATGATGACTTTGACACCTTGAGATGCTGCTGACCATGCTGCCCATGCTGCGGCAGGGCCACCACCAATCACCAGCACGTCAGCATTTAGTTGTAGTTCATTTTCTGTGAGCAATTTTTTTCTCCTTTTTGGTATTGCCTTAGCGGTAGTCGCTGATTTGTTTGTAATAAATGAGTGAGGTTTTATCGGACTGATTATGCAGAAGATAGAGTCTGCACAACATACACAAAGAGTCAGGACTTACGCAAAAGTATGAAGAAACGAACCGCAAAGGACGCATAGACGCGATAGCGGCTTCCCGAAGGGTAGGACACGAAGTTATAAGAGTTAGAGAGAGTTTTTGCGTAAGTCCTAAGAGTATGTAAAACGAATTACAGATAGTATGATACCCTAACTGTTAGTTTGTCAAACATTAAGTAACACAAGTTAATTTTGTTACTGTTGCCTGCTGAGAAATTCCTAAGCAACTTTCTGCAAGTGTCGCACACGCGGCATGATTTCTTCGGCAAAGCGTGTCATCTCTCGGACAAAGGGATTAAATTGCAGCATGAAAGTATCGATCCCGGCATCCACAAAAGCTGCAACGCGAGTGGCAACTGTATCATAACTGCCAACTAAACCTGCGGCTGTACCACCATTCCCCCCAACAGCAGGATTTTTGGCAAAGAGTTGAAACATAACGGCTTCTTTGTCAACGCCTTTGGCCACGCTTAATTTATATTGTTCTTCTAGCTTTTGTAGTGCCATGAGGCGTTCTAGTTCTGCTTGTGCTTCTTCGTCGGTGGGACGCGCAATCACAAAGGCTGACAAACCAAAACGCACTGGTTGGGGTAAGGAACGGGGACGGCTGATAACTTGTTGAATTACTTTGCGGACATCTTCAATCGGTTGACCGTTGATAAAGTAAACATCAGCTTGTTGCGCTGCTAATATCTGCGCTGGTTCTGATGCGCCGCCAAGATAAATCCGTGGATAAGGTTGAGCAACAGGGAAGGGTCGAAAACTTAAATCTTGAATTTTGAAATATTCACCTTCAAAGTTTACTTTCTCACCACTCCATAAGGCTCTGACTACTTGCAACCATTCTCCTGAATAGCGATAACGTTCATCGTGGGGGGGGAAGGGAATATTCGTCCGTTCCATTTCTGGACGGAACCAAGCACTAATTAAGTTAATGGCAAAACGTCCCTGACTAATGGCATCAATACCTAAAGCCATCTTGGCTAAGACGGCTGGGTGAAATAATAAAGGTTTAATGGCGGCGATAATTTCTATAGTTTCTGTGGCTTCTGCTAAGGCTGCACAAGCTGTCCAAGTTTCTAACTGTTCTAAATCTAAACTACGGGGGTTGGCAATGTGTTGGGCAACTAAGGTTGTGACATATCCTAAACGTTCTGCTTCTAATACTAGCGATCGCGTGCGCTCATAACTAGCATCTATCGGTTCCTCTGGTGCGTTGAGAGGGCCAAAGTTACCGCCAACAGGCGACCAAATACCATAACGTGGTTCTGACATCTTTACCTCCAAGTTCAACAAACACAACAGAAATAAGGCTGAGGTATTAATCAGCAAAATCAAGGGTTTGAGTCAGGGTGAATGTATGGTCTAAATCTTCGCCCTGCCTCCTGCACAAGAGCTAGGTCTACACAGCAATTTTGGGTTAGTGAACTACTATTCCCCTACACCCTGAAACCCAACCTGAACCAACCTCAACAGACAACTTTTGTACATAAGCCCTAGGAGATAAAAATCTCAATATCCCCTTGTTTTTTATGCTCATATATGCAAACCTCATAGTATACTACTATAAATCTACCGATTTACCGTAGGATATCTGGGTACAAAACTTTAGTTTTAGTGCCGACTACAAAGGTTCTAGAAAACTATGTCTGAACCACGCTATGGGATATGGATTCCCGTTTACGGCAACTGCGGCGTGATGAACCATCCTCTTGAACCTCGTGATGCTAGTTACTCACGAGCCAAGAATTTAATTCGGTTGGCCCAAAGGTGTGGATTTACCACAACTTTAATAGCGCAACATATCATCAATCCCAGGAACCAACAACTTGACCAATTAGAAACCTGGACAGCCGCCGCCGCCCTTGCAGAAGCTACAAGTTCTATTGAGATTATTGCAGCTGTTAAGCCATTACTATTTCATCCCGCCGTCTTAGCCAAGATGGCTTTAGGGATTGATGCAATTAGCCAAGGACGTTTTGCCATTAACTTAGTGAGTGCTTGGTTTAGGCCAGAAATGGAAAAACCAGGGATCAATTTTTTGTCTCACGACGAACGTTATCGCTATTCTGATGAATGGATAAGAGTTGTCAAAGCTTTGTGGAGTGGAGAAACAGTCAACTTCCACGGCGACTATTTTCACATCAATGATTTAAAGCTAAATCCCCCACCTATTGCTAAACCCCATCCGCGTGTGTATGTCGGGGGAGAGTCAGAACCAGCGCAAGAACTAGCTGCAAAACAAGCGCATACCTTCTTTCTCAATGGTCGTCCGATTGAAGTTATCCGTGAAACAATTGCTCAGGTAAGACAAAAAAGCCAGTCTCGCTCTCAACCTATTGGCTTTGCAATGTCAGCCTTTGTCATTGCTCGACCGACAGATGCAGAAGCCGAAGCAGAGTATCAGAACTTAAGAGCAATGGTACTCGCCCAGGACGATCGCACAGAACTACTCAAAGGCGTAGATTCAGAAGTGGTTATGTTTAAAAACATGGCGAAATACCCAGGTGTGGGGAGCAATGGCGGGACTGCGGCTGGTTTGGTTGGGAGTTATGAAACTGTAGCCCAGCGTATTGCTGAATTTACCAAAGTAGGAATTGATACTTTTATGCTGCAATTCCAACCTTTTACGACAGAAATGGAGCGTTTTGCTGCGGAGATTATACCAAGAGTAAGAGCTTTAACAGTAGAAAGTGAAGCGATCGCCAACTCGAAAATAGGGGCTAAGAATTTTAGATTTTAGATTTTGCGAAAAGTTGCGTGGGCGGGTTTCCCGACTTGAGCAAACTTTTCAAGACGGATTTGAGATTGAATCCAAAAATCTTTTCCTACTCCTCATTACCCAAAGGAAACTTTATGACTGCAATCTTGACTCGTCCAGCTTGGACTACAGATTTAGAACTGGAAATCTTCGATAAATTAGTTGATAAACACGCACCGCACATTCCCAAAAAGCGATTAGTTGAAGCAAGACCACCGGAAACTGATGAAGAAAGAGAGAATTTTTATCGTTTTCGTGTAGCTGGTGCAGCCCATGATTTATTTATTGTGCAAGTCTGCGCTAAGATAATTGACTCCTTTCCAGACCCAGAATTACAACTATTTTTGAGCAGACAAATAGGGGACGATGGCGCACATGCCCAAAATACTCGTTTAAGAGCGCAAGCAATATCTGGACATGACCCCATTGAAGATATCCAAAAACAAGTGCAGAAACATTGGGATTACATGGGTGATTTACCCATTCGTAATTGGCAAGGCTTTTTAGCATTTGAATTACATTATGAACTGCATATTGTGGCTTTGTTATTTATCAATAGCCGTACTAGCAAAATCAATGACCCAGACTCTGCCAAATATGCAGCAGAAAAAATCTTACCAGATGAAGCAGTTCATCGTTTAGGTGTGGTTGATTGGTGGCAACGTAAATTTGATCGCGCCTCACAAGCCGAGAAAGAAGATTTAATTGCCCAAGTTCTAGAAGCTGATGAAGAAGGTCAAGGTCGGCGTAATCCTTATCTGCGAGATCATTGGCAATTAAGTCAAAAAGGTATTGGAGTTGAAATTGATAATTTGCCAGTACTTTATGATACTTGGCGGCAGGAAGTTCTATCTTATTTCTTGGATGTCCCTGTTTCTAGATTGCCCAAACTTGTGAGTGTGAATGATTAATGATCAAAACCATCCTTTGAGCATGAATTATAAAGCTCCAAAAAAGGAACGATTAACCTCTGTGGTTTACCGTGGTAACACATTAATTTTTCATATTTTATAAGATTTTAAATGTTACTAATCATCAATGAATTAGTAACATTATTTTTTGTTTTGCTGAGGTATCGCACAATAAGTTTTAACTAGTGCCACAAACCTTAAAATACATAGGTTTGCTTAAGGAACAAAAGCCAAAATTTAGGAGGTTTTGTTGGGTTAGACTTCGTTACAGCCAACCTACAGTTATGCTTAACTGAACTTTTGTTTATCAATACGGATAATTTTTTGTTGAGATTTTGGAGATATCCATCTTTTCTATTTATTGATGTAAGAAATATTGGTTTTAGTCGCCAAGAACACAACAATTTTATAGTTAATGGGTATACTATATTTTTTCTAATAGCACTAATTGACAGACTGATTTTAATTAGGTTTAACAAAAGTTTCTGGCGTAGAAAAAGATGTTTTTCTATGCCTAATGTTAATTACAAATAATTGCAAAACCCAAGACTGCATTGATAACAAGGAGGGTTAATTTATGATAGAGCAAATACTAAATAAATTGTTAAGTTTTTTTAGAAAGTGGGGATTATTTCGGCATCAAAGAATTAAAACTTTTGCTGTATTGTTTGTGCTGGGTATGGGATTGAGTTTAGCGATCGCATCTTGCGCCCCCAGTAATTCAGCTGATACATCTACCCAAAAAGCCCAAGCACCCAAGCTCACAGTGCTGAAAATGGGTCATCAAAAAGGGATGGCGTTGTTGAATATTATCAAAGCCCAAGGAAGTTTAGAAAAGCGATTACAACCCTTGGGGATATCTGTAACGTGGAATGAATTTTCCTCCACAGCACCGCTTTTAGATGGGATGGGAGCAGGTGCAATTGTATTTGGTGGTGGTGGTGGCACAGGAAGCGTCTTTGCTCAAGCCGGTGATAAACCCTTTGTTAGAGTCGCAGCCGGGACAGGTAGCACTAGAGGTTCCGCTATTTTAGTCCAAGAAAATTCCCCAATCAAAACACTTGCTGATTTAAAAGGTAAGAAAGTTGCTTTTGCAAAAGGTTCTGGTCAACACTACATTATTGTGCGTGCTTTAGAAAAAGTCGGGTTGAAATTTAGTGATATTCAACCTCTTTATCTGACACCTGCTGAAGCCTTACCAGCATTTGAACGTGGTGATATTGATGCGTGGTTAATTTGGGACCCTTACACAGCTGAAGCTGAACGTAAACTCCGCACTCGCTTACTGGCAGATAATAGCGCCGTCTTTGGAGATAAAGCAGCACTCGAAAGCCCTAGTTTTTATTATGCTGCTCCAGATTTTGTCCGCGATCATCCCGACGTTCTCAAGATAGTTTTACAAGAGCTAGAAAAAGCTGGTACTTGGTCGAGAGAAAACTACAAAGATTCTGCCAAACTGCTTTCTAAACTGTACAAAATTGACCTAAAAACAATGGAAACAGTAGAAGAACGGGGTGGTCAACGGGAAGTATTACCAGTCACAGATGAAGTTTTAAGTGGTCTGCAACGTATGGCAGATACATTTTATGAACTCAAAATCATTCCGAAAAAAATAGATGTCAAAGATAAAAACTACAACTGGATTCCTGACCAAAAATGGTAAATCAAACTTAAGAATTCAGGAGTCAGAAGTCAGGAGACAGAATAGTTAAAGAATCTGAATAATATATATAAATCAGGCTACATTCCTGATCAATATCTGACTTTTGATTCCTGGGTGCTGAGTTCTTACAGTCAAATTAACTCGTAATTACAACTATGAAATTACCTACTAACATTAACCGCCGATTCTTTTTAATTGCTATCACATCATTTGCAGCTTCTACAGTCTTTGCTAGTTGTAGTTCACCGCAAAATAATTCGGCTGTGAATAATGTGAATCCTTCAGCCACCACAGCAGCCAATACAACCACAACTACAGCCAAAGAAAAAATCAAAGTTGGTGTCACACCAGTACCAGCAGGTGAAATTTTAGAATTTGTCAAAAAGAATTTAGCACCAGAAGCGGGACTAGATATCGAAATAGTTACATTCAATGACTTTGTGCAGAATAACACTGCTTTGAAAGATGGTGTGATTGATGCCAA
The DNA here is from genome assembly GCF_014698045.1 of Aulosira sp. FACHB-615. Classification (GTDB taxonomy): domain Bacteria; phylum Cyanobacteriota; class Cyanobacteriia; order Cyanobacteriales; family Nostocaceae; genus Nostoc_B. Next base: position 29,390 of record NZ_JACJSE010000040.1, on the reverse strand, counting down.
TTATTTCCAGCATATTCCTTTTATGGAGGACTATGGCAAGAAACATAACTTTGAAATGTATGCTTTTACGCCACAAATTCATTTAAATCCGGTGGGACTTTTTTCTAAAAAATATAAGTCCCTTAATGATGTACCTAACAAAGCTCTGGTGACAATTCCTGATGATCCTAGCAATGCTCATCGGGCTTTAAAAGTCTTAGAATCATCAGGCTTAATCAAACTTAAGGAAAATGTTCGTCCGGCGAGTCCTAAAGATATTATTGCTAACCCCAAAAACATCCAAATTAAAGAAATACCAGGAGCGCAAGCAATTCCGAGTCTTCCTGATGTGGATTTAGCCGGAGTTACAGGTAATTGGATTGTGCAAGCTGGATTAAAAACCGATAAAGATGCTTTAGCTTTAGAGACTGCTAAAGACCCAATTTATGCGGTGACAGTCACAACATTAAAAGGTAAAGAAACCGACCCCAGAGTGCAGAAACTCTATAAGTTGTTGCGGGACGATAAAGTCAAACAATTTATTAGAGATAAATACCAAGGTGCAGTGATTCCCATTCCTTAATTTTCATTATTTGTAATTAAATCAATGACTTTGCTTAACAACATCAATCGTCGGTTTTTTCTCTTAGCAGTTGTCTCTTTTACAGCTTCTACAGTTTTTACTAGTTGTAGTTCACCGCAAAATAATTCTGCTAATACAAATACTAATCCATCTGCTACCCCAGCCTCTAACACAACAACAACAGCAACCAAAGAAAAAATTAAAGTTGGAGTTTCACCAGTTCCAGCCGGAGAAATTTTAGAGTTTGTCAAGAAAAATCTCGCACCACAGGCGGGATTAGATATTGAAATTTTCACCTTTAGTGACAGTGTACAAAATAACTTTGCGCTGAGAGATAAACAAATTGATGCTAATTACTTTCAACACGTTCCTTTTATGGAGGATTTTGGCAAGCAACATAATATTAAAATGGTGGCTTTAAATCCGCCGATTCACTTAAATCCAGTGGGTGTATATTCCAAAAGACACAAATCTTTGGCAGAAGTGCCGAAAAATGGCACTGTGATTATCCCTGGTGATATTAATAATGCTCATCGGGCTTTGAAGGTAATTGAAGAAGCTGGATTAGTAAAGTTAAAAACTACTGCTAAAGGTTTAGTTAGTCCTAAAGATATTGCCGAAAATCCTAAAAACTTACAAGTCAAAGAAGTACCAGCAACTCAAATGATTCCTTCGCTTCCTGATGTTGATTTAGCTGTTATGACAGGTGCAACAGTGCTGGCAGGAGGACTAAGAACAGATAAAGATGCCTTGGCGTTAGAATCCAGTAAAAATCCGATTTATGCGGTGACAGTGACAACATTACAAGGGCAGGAAAATGACCCCAGAATTCAAAAACTCTATAAGTTGTTACGGGATGATCAAGTCAAACAATTTATTAGAGATAAATATCAAGGCGCAGTGATTCCCATTCCTTAAAAAATAGTCATGATTAATTGTGGGGTAATTCTGAAATGATCACATTTACTGATGTTCGCAAAATTTATCACCAAGGTACTCAAAAAGTTGTCGCTTTAGATGGAGTGAGCCTGTTTGTTAAACCAGGAGAAATTTTTGGCGTTTTAGGTCAAAGTGGCGCAGGTAAAAGCACGTTAATTCGTTGTGTTAATCAACTAGAAAAACCAACATCAGGTTCAGTTGTGGTTGATGGACAAGAAATCACAAAATTGTCGGGAGATAAATTACGTGTCGCCCGTCAACATATTGGCATGATTTTTCAACACTTTAATTTACTAAGTTGCAGAACAGTGGCGGAAAATATTGCTTTTCCTTTGGAAGTGATGGGTTTGAGTAGGCTACAACGTCGGGCTAAGGTAGAAGAATTAATTTCACTGGTGGGTTTGCAAGGTAAAGCTGATGCTTATCCGGCGCAACTGTCTGGGGGACAAAAGCAACGGGTAGGTATTGCTAGGGCTTTGGCGGGAGAACCGAAAGTTTTATTGTCTGATGAAGCGACATCTGCACTTGACCCGCAAACAACTAGGTCGATTCTGGACTTGTTACGTGATTTGAATAAGCGTATGGGTTTGACAATTTTACTCATTACTCATGAAATGGGTGTGGTCAAGCAAATCTGCGATAGTGTGGCAATACTCAATGCAGGTAAGATTGTTGAAAAGGGATATGTGAGCGATTTAATCGCTAGACCAGAATCATTTCTCGCCCAAGAATTTTTTCCCCGTCGGAATGGTTATAGAGCAAAACCTGGTGCTGTTCTCGCTACGATCGCCTTTGCGGGAGAACAAGCCAGTCAGCCAATTTTCGCCACCTTAGCCCGACGCTTTGATGTGGATGTCAATATCCTGAGTGGGAGTGTGGAGACCGTAGGCGATCGCCGAGTTGGTCAGTTCCACATTGAATTAGCAGGTCAGAAGGTAACGCAAGCTTTGAACTATTTACACGAAGCCGAATTTGAAGTGGAAGTACATTGATCATGGCTAGTTTAACAAGAATCAATCGGCGATATTTTCTTTTAGGTATCGGAAGTACAATTGCATCTGTTTCTTTTGCCGGTTGTACACCAAAACAACCTGCATCTACTAGTCAATTAGTGAGTCAATCAACCAAGACAACATTACTCAAAGTTGGTTCTCGCAATACCACCACAGAAGATGTTTTAAAATTCATTCAAAAAGAAATAGCCCCCAGTCACGGTTTAGACTTTCAAATTGTGACTATTGCTGATTCTGTCAAAATTAACGATGCTCTTAAAAATGGCGAAATTGATGCTAACTTTTTCCAGCATGAACCATTTATGAAACAAGCTGCTAAAAGACTGAATGCTGATTTTGTTATGTTAAATCGCAGCTATACTACCATCACAGGGCTATATTCAAAAAAATTAAAAACAAAATCCCTTAAGGACATTCCCACTGGAGCAACCATCGCTATTTCTAACGATGATAGCAATCAGGATCGGGCTTTAAAATTTCTCAAACAAATTAACTTAATCAATTTAAAAGAAAAGACGGGAGAATATTACAGCGTCAAAGATGTAATTAAGCATCCCAAAAATCTGCAAATTCAAGAATTAGATAATTACGCGATCGTCAGAGCATTGGATGATGTTGATTTAGCTGTGACCTCGGCATCTTTTTTAGTCCAAGCAAAAGTATCCCTAGACCCAATTGTATTAGACGAAATTGGCATGGCTAACAAAAATTATGCAGTAGGTTTAGCAACTGTACAATCAAAAGTAAATGATCCAAATATCCAAAAGCTAAATCAATTAGTTATTGATCCCAAATTGAAAACCTACATCAATAACTATCTCAAAGGGACGATCGCCCCTGCATTCTAAACATGATACGGAGGGATAATGAGTAGAATAAAGCAATTAAAATTAGGTGCGTTCATGCGCCCCGTCAGCATCCATACAGGGGCTTGGCGTTATCCAGGGGCTATACCTGATGCTAATTTCAACTTCCCAGCACTGAAAAAATTCATCCAAAAACTCGAAGCAGGCAAGTTTGACGCATTCTTCATGGCAGATCACTTAGCCGTGCTGAATATGCCCATAAATGCCCTGAAACGCAGTCATACTGTTACCTCTTTTGAGCCGTTTACCCTGCTTTCTGCCCTCTCTACCGTCACCGAACACATCGGATTAGTAGCTACAGCTTCTACAACTTATGACGCGCCTTTCCATATTGCCCGTCGCTTTGCCTCTCTCGACCATATCAGTGGCGGCCGCGCTGGCTGGAACATCGTCACCACAGCTAATCCAGACGCAGCACTCAACTTTAATTTAGAAGAAGAGATAGAGCATGATGAACGCTACCGTCGGGCGAGGGAATTTTATGATGTGGTTACAGGGCTTTGGGATTCCTTTGCTGATGATGCTTTTGTTCGGGATGTGGAAGCTGGGATTTATTTTGATCCCGAAAAGCTTCACGTTCTGAATCACAAAGGCAAATATCTCTCGGTGCGGGGGCCATTAAATATTGCAAGACCCGTGCAAGGCTGGCCTGTAATTGTCCAGGCTGGTGCATCGGAAGCCGGACGACAATTAGCCGCCGAAACTGCCGAGGCTGTGTTTGCGCCGGCTGGTAATCTGGAGGCTGGCAAAGCTTTATTTGCAGACATCAAAGGACGGGCGAAAGCAATTGGACGTGACCCAGATAGTATAAAAATTCTTCCTGGTGCTTTAGTTGTGGTCGGGGAAACCGTCGCCGAAGCGCAAGCCAAGCGCGTTTATTTAGATAGTCTCGTACATTATGACAGTGGAATCGCTAGTTTAAATGGTGCGCTGGGCTACGATGTTTCCGGTTTTGACCCTGATGGCCCCTTACCAGAAATTCCGCCAACCAATGCCGGACATTCTTCACGGGAAAGAGTCATCGCCTTAGCACAGCGTGAAAACTTGACGATTCGACAACTAGCGCAACGTGTCGGTAGTTACGGCGGGTTGGCTTTTGTGGGAACACCCCAGACCATCGCCGATGAGATGGAGCAATGGCTGAAGGAAGAAGGCTCGGACGGCTTTAATATTATGTTCCCTTATCTGCCGGAAGGGTTGAACGATTTTGTTGACAAGGTTGTGCCAGAACTCCAAAGCCGGGGAATTTTCCGCACCGAGTATGAGGGAACAACCTTGCGGGAAAATTTGGGACTCCCCCGCCCCGCTAACCGTTTCTTTCAATCTGAGCGATCGCCAGCAGTTATTTAGTTAGTAATCAACAGTCCTCACAGGAGAAAACCTTGTCATCCACATCTATCCTTCTCTATGTCGATACTCAGTACCTCAGCCCTTATGCACTGTCGGCATTCGTGTCTCTGCATGAAAAAGGACTGTCATTCGACATCCAGACCATTGACCTTGCAGCCAAAGCCCAGCATGAACCAGGCTTTGCCACTAAGTCTTTGACGAGCCGCGTACCGACCTTAATTCACGATGGATTCTCATTGTCGGAGTCTTCGGCGATCGCAGAATATATTGATGAAGTTTTTCCTGGTACTCCGTTATACCCAACAGAACCACAGAATCGGGCCAGAGCGCGTCAGGTGCAAGCGTGGCTCCGCAGCGATCTCACACCTATCAAACAAGAGCGTCCTACTGAAGTGATATTCTCCGGGGTAACAAAGCCACCTCTATCACAAAAGGCGCAAACAGCCGCCGAGAAATTGTTCTTCGCCGCCGATTTACTACTATCTGCCAATACGGAAAACCTCTTTGGTCAGTGGTCTATCGCCGATGTTGACCTCGCACTCATACTTCATCGCCTAATTTTGAATGGCGACCCAGTACCAGAGAATTTGGTGACATACGCTAAACATCAATGGCAACGGCCATCTGTTCAGTTGTGGGTCAATCAGCAACGCCAGCCCTTGGGCTGATAAAAGATTGACAACTTAGGGAAAATTTAGGATTATTAATCTACGGTATCTTGGTAGATTTTTAGTTCTTTGTTGGTGTTTAGCTTAACTTAAATTTGTTACCAGAGGTAATCGCCGCAGATATAGAAGCGTTCTTGACATTCTCTCCATATATAGCTGCGGGGGATTCAGGCTAGGCGAATCAACAAAAGGGCGATGAAAGTTTATTTCCGCCGACCTGTACTAGTTGCTTACAACTCGCCAACATAAATTTTCTACATCGGAGATAAAAATAATGATTAAAAGTCTAGAAAAAGTTGCAGATACAACAATCCAGTTTTCGGCTCCAGTCAGAACTAACTCGCCGGAACTCCAGCAGTTGTTTGATCATATAGCTCTGGGAGCAAGTGAACGCGATCGCGATCGCATCCTACCGTTTGATGTGGTTGAATTAATCCGGCGTTCTCGGTTGGGTGCATTGCGAATCCCCGTTGCTGAAGGTGGCGGTGGTAGCACTGCGCGGGAATTATTCGAGGTGGTGATTAAGTTAGGCGATGCTGACCCGAACGTGGCTCACATTGTGCGGAATCATTTTTCTGTCACAGAGCGAATTTTGCGCTCAGAACGCACCGAAAGAAATCGTCGCTGGCTAAAGGAAGTAGTTGATGGGGCAATTATTGGCCTCGCTTCCACCGAATTAGAAGTTAAACGGGCTGGCGGTGGTCAAGTTGTGAATACAAAATTAACACCCGATGGCGACGGTTATCGTCTGAATGGCACGAAGTATTACAGCACTGGCAGCCTTTATGCAGACTTGATTTTTGTGCGGGTACTAGTACCAGATGACACCACGGCGTTTATTCTTATCCCGACAAACCGCGATGGCATTGAGCTTATAGATGATTGGGATGGATTTGGTCAAAGGCTTACAGGCACAGGAACAACTAACTTTACTAATGTAAGTGTTGAGAGAAGTGAAGTATTTTTTGAGACGGACACAGACAAAGACAATTTGCCATACAATATCATCCCGCAATTATTTTTGACTGCTATCAACGCTGGCATTATTCGTAGCGTGCTGCGTGATGCCACAAACCTCATTCATAAACGTCCTCGGACTTTTTACCATGCTGTATCCGAGCAAGCAGCAGAAGACCCCATCTTACAGCAAACCGTCGGACAAATTGCGGCTAATGCCTTTGCAGCAGAAGCGATCGTTTTAGCCGCCGCCGATGGACTCGATCGCCTGCCTGCGGCTAAAGCCCAAGGTGAAGAAACAGAGACGGCTGTAGCGTTAGAAACTTCTTTGAATGCAGCCAAAGCCAAATTAATTGTTGATGATTTAGCTTTACGTTCAGCCACCTTACTATTTGAAGTTGGCGGAGCTTCGACAACCAAGAAAAGCTCAAACTTTGACCGTCACTGGCGCAATGCCCGTACTTTATCCTCACATAATCCCAATCACTTTAAGGCTCGTGCGATTGGAGACTATGAGATAAACGGTACGCCATTACCGCAGAGAGGATTCTTTTAGGGGTGTAGGGGTTTAAGGGTGTAGGGCTACGGTGTACATACAAATATTCGTGTAGTGCATCTGTCCCGCCTCGGAATGAATTCCGAGTCTCATAGCGCAAGTCATCTGAAGATGACTCAACTAAAAATGTCTTCTAGTCCACTTGAGTGGACTTTGGCTATGAGCCTGGAACTTTAGTTCTAGGCGGGATGTGGTTGAACTTCGATAACTTGTGTGTACGTCCTAGCCTACAAAGAGAGAAATTTTAAAACGATTTAACCATTCTATGAGCGTAATTGATACTACTGCTGTCAGAACGGAGATAAAAGCGATGTCTGGCGACAAGCCGCTTTGCGTCTACGCCTCTCCCACAGACTATCCTGATAGTCCATTATCTCAAGCTCTCAAACAGCCTGTATTACTAGGGTTATTCTTACCAATTCATCACGGTGGCTGGAGTTCATCATATTTACCTCGGACTACCGATTGGTCGTTTGACTACAATGCCAAATTGACCCAAAAGGCTGAGGAATTGGGATTTGACCTCGTTTTTGGTTATTCCACATGGCAACCCAAGGGTGGACAGGGGCCGACTCGCACGGAAGCTGGTTTAGATGCTTTCATTGCAACAGCTTCTCTGGCGGGAATGACTTCGCGGATTCTCTTAATTTCTACCATTCACGTTCTTTATGGGCCTTGGCATCCCATTCATTTAGCTAAATTTGGGGCGACATTAGACCACATTTCCAAAGGTCGTTGGGGAATTAACGTTGTCACCGGACATCGGGCTTATGAACATGAATTGTTCGGTTGGAGTCAAATCGAACACGATCGCCGCTATGAAATGGCTGATGAATTTGTCACTGTCTTAAAGAGACTTTGGTCAGAAACCGAGAACTTTTCTTACCAGAGTCAAAAAAGCTCTTGGCAATTCAAAGATGCTTACATTAGCCCTCGTCCGCTTTATGGTCGTCCTGTTTTAGTTAACGCCACTGGTTCAGATGCGGGTATTGAGTTTGCAGGTCGTCATTCTGATATTGTGTTTATCACCAGTCCGGCTGGCGGAGATATAGACAGTGCTTTGTCATCCTTACCCGCCCATACAGAACGGGTGAAACAATCTGCGATCGCCCAAGGTAGACAAGTCCGCACGCTGCTAAATCCGTTGATTGTTTTGCGAGAAACAGAAAAAGAGGCAGAAGAATATGCCCAAGCCATTGTTGACCAGGCTGATCATGAATCAATTGCGGGACGTTCCCTTGTTAGCAGCGATGCCCACGCTTGGAGAGGGCATAAAAAAGGAAATCTGCGTCATAGCGTTGGCAGTGCGATCGGTGGTAATGTGCAACTCATTGGTTCGCCAGAACAAATCACCGAACAACTTGTGCAACTCAATAAAGCTGGTGTTGATGGTTTCCAGATAGCCTTCTACGATTTCGAGCCTGATTTAGATTTATTCGGTAAGCGCGTTCTACCACTGCTAAAACAAGCTGGTTTAAGACTTTAAAACCCTAAACCCTTACACCCTTCCGAAAAGATGCAAGGACAAGAACTACTACAAAGCTTATTACAAGCTACCACCGAAACTTTTTACATGGTTGGGATATCTGCCCTAGTTGCAATCTTTTTAGGCTTGCCCTTGGGCTTATTGTTGGTAATGACTGGCCCTGGTAACTTATTAGACTTTCCCAAATTGCATAAAGTTTTAGGTGCGATCGTGAATACGGGACGGTCATTTCCGTTTATTATTCTGCTTGTCGTTTTAACACCACTCACCCGCTTAATTGTTGGTACTTCCATCGGTAGCACCGCCGCCTTAGTCCCCCTTACCCTCGCCGCCATCCCATTTTTTGGACGCATTGCAGAAACCAGCATTTTAGAAGTTGATAAGGGACTCATCGAAGCCGCCCAAGCAATGGGATGCAATTATTGGCAAATCGTTCTCAAAGTCTTGATTCCTGAAGCCTTTCCATCACTGATATTAGGGATGACAATTTTAATCGTGAGTTTACTTAACTCCTCCGCTATGGCTGGGGCTGTAGGTGGTGGTGGATTAGGGAATTTAGCCATTCAATACGGCTACCAACGCTTTGATGTAGGGGTAATGTTTTCTACCATTGTGGTTTTAATTGCATTGGTGCAAATTATTCAATTCTTAGGTGATTTAATTGCTCAACGTATGCGAAAACGCTAAACAAAAACCGGCATTGCTGATTATGGGGATGAATTTTTTTCGCGCAAAGGCGCAAAGACGCAAAGAGTAAGAGTTTTAAAAGTGGAATTTTATGATTTCATTCCGTATTTATGCAATGCTCAAAAACTGTAAAACCATTTCTTTGCAAAACTGTACCAAACCCTCTCTTCTTCTTTTCTTCTCTTCGTGTACTTTGCGCTCTTTGCGGTTCGTTTCTTATTAATCGCAACTTCACACAGAATTGGTATAAGAAATTTCCATCATCCTTCTTAATTAAAATTTTTATGAATACACGCAGATTTTTCTTAACAGCTTTAGGTTCTCTAACTGCTTCTTTAATATTTGCCAGTTGTAGCCAACCAGCAACCCAAGAATCTAATAATATTACGCAGACAATTAGCCAAAAAGAGCAAAAAGAAATAATTAAAGTCGGCGTAACTGGTGTAGTTTCTCAGGATATCTTGAAATTTGTCAATAATAATCTAGCAGCAGCAGAAGGCTTAGAAATTCAAGTTGTTACCTTTAATGACTGGATACAACCCAACACAGCTTTGAGAGATAAGGTAATTGATGCCAATTTCTTTCAGCACAGACCATTTATGAATAATGCTGTGAAGGAATTGAAAATAAATTTAGTAGCATTAAATACAGTTTATTTAAACACACTTGGTCTTTTCTCAAAAAATCTCAAATCCGTCGGCGAAATTCCGCAAAATGCAACTGTCACAATTGCGAATGATGTCATCAATAACGACCGAGGATTGCGATTATTAGCAGCAAATGGTCTAATTAAGTTAAAAGAAAATGCTCCACAATTTGTTACCCGAAGAGATATTGCTGCTAATCCCAAAAACTTGCGAATCAAAGAAGTTGAAGGTGTACAAGTAGTCCGCGCCATTAATGACGTAGATTTTATTGTATCTTCGGCTCAAACTGTTGCGCTGGCAGGGATAGAACCTAATTCTATGGGTCAAGAAACAGCCAAAGATAAAAAATATGCGCTGGCGTTCGTGACGTTGCAGGGTCGAGAAAATGAAGCCAAAATTCAAAAGTTAAATAAGCTACTCGTTGACCCTAAAGTCAAAGATTTTATCAATCAGGAATATAAGGGTAGGCTTGTACCAGTTTTTTAGCAAAAATGTCTCATGCCAAGGTTTTATTCTCTGGTTCAGAGATAAAGAAATATTGATTTGGTTTGGGCAGTCTATCGAAAGATGGTATGCTGATTTTTATTAAATACGGTAAATCGGTCGATTTAATGTATTTAAGTTGCTATCATCATCAATATGGCTGCTTAAACTCCTAAAAATTGACATCAAGGAGTAAATTGTGGTGAATAATGACCAAGACCACCGCTTTGCGGATACAAAAAAATATTCTACTGGTAAGATATTAGCGATCGCAGTTTCTTTGATAGGATTGATCGCTTCTAGTTGCAGCCAACAAACAGCTACAAATGTCTCAGCTAAGTCCGATACAACCTCAAATTCAAATACTGTTGCTACCAAAACAACAGAGAAAAACAATGTCATTCGCTTGGGCTACCAAAAAGGCGGCATTATTCCCCTAGCCCGTCAAAGAGGTGAGTTAGAGCGTCAGTTAACAGCACAAAATATTAAAGTTGAATGGAGTGGCCCATTTGACCGTTGTGCTACGCTGTTAAGTTCTCTCAATGGTAATCGAGCCGATATTGGCGGGTGTGGTGATATTCCGACCATCTCTGGAATTGCGGCGGGACAGCCTCTTTGTATTGGTTCTGTGCAGCGTCCGAGTCCTGATTCTTTGGGCAGTGCTATTTTAGTTCGTGGTGATTCTCCTATTCGCAAACCTGCTGATTTAATCGGTAAAAAAGTAGCAGTGAATCAAGGTGGCGCAGGCGAATATCTCTTATTAAAAGTTTTGGAAAAAGAAAAGATTCCCAAAGAAAAAGTCCAGCGAGTTTATCTATCACCAAATGACGCTGCGCCTGCTTTATATCAAGGCTCTGTTGATGGTTGGGCAGTTTGGGAACCTTATATTTCGATTGCGGAATTAGAACATAAAGCCAGAAGAATTACCACGACACACCCTGCACCGACCTACGGCATTATGGTTGTGCGCGGTGATGCAGCCAAAGAAAATCCTGTAGCAGTTAAAGCTGCTCTGACTGCTTTAAGTGAAGATGGTGATTGGCTAAATAAAAATACTAATGCTGCATCAGATTTTTTAGTTAAAGAATTAAAACTTTCGGATGCAGTAGCCAAACAAGTTACTAAAAATCGCGGCCCTGAATCTTACGTCTTTCCCAACAGTGAAGATGTCGCCAATCTCCAAAAAACGGCTGATTGGTTATTAGAACAAAAAATTATTCCCCAAAAAGTAGATATTGCTGCATCTGTGTGTCCCTTGGGAACTACTGCTTCTAGGTGAGGTAGGGGGAAAAGAGAGACAAGGGAAGGGAGAAGAATTTTTGACTCATGATTAATAACTTGGAGTAAAGATATTTATGCCTGTTGAATTTATTGGCATGATTGGTACGCGAAATGCGTCAGAGTTACATAGTCCTACCGTATCAATTACGGGGGGAAGTATAGATTTAAACTATGTGCGTAACTTTGCCAAAGTTCATGAAGATGGTGGCTTTGACAGGGTGCTAGTTGGTTATAGTTCCACAGGGCCAGATGGTTTTAACGTTGTTAGTTATGTGGCTGCTGCAACAGAACGACTCAAGTTTTTACTGGCTCATAGACCGGGTTTTGTGTCTCCTTCTTTAGCCGCACGTAAATTAGCTACATTAGATCACTTTTCTCATGGTCGTGTTGCCGTACATATCATTACTGGTGGTAGTGATGCTGAACAACAGCGTGATGGTGACTGGCTTGACCATGATACTCGCTATCGTCGAACTGATGAATATCTTGATGTTGTGCGACGAGTATGGACAAGCCAAGAACCCTTCGATTATGAAGGCGAGTTTTACCAATTCAAAGGCGCATTTTCGGACGTTAAACCCTTACAGCAACCACATATTCCTATATATTTTGGTGGTGCTTCTGGTGCAGCTGTGGGTGTAGGTGCAAAGCACAGTAATGTTTATGCGTTTTGGGGAGAACCCATAGGCGCGATTAAACAACGCATTGCTGAAGTCAAAGCCGCAGCACCGCCAGGAAAAGATTTACGTTTCAGTATTTCCTTGCGTCCAATTTTGGGCGAAACCGAAGCAAAAGCCTGGGAAAAAGCCCATTATATTCTCTCGCGGATTAATGAAATTCGTGGTCAGGCTCCGGCAGTACCTGAAGCTGTGGGTTCCTTGCGGTTGCTGGATTTTGCCAAAGAAAGGGAAATTCACGATAAGCGTTTATGGACACCAATTGCAGCTGCGACTGGTGCGCGGGGTAATACTACAGCCTTGGTTGGAACTCCAGAACAAGTAGCAGAATCATTATTTGATTACTACAAAGCTGGGGTAACAACACTCTTGATTCGTGGTTTTGACCCTGTGGAAGATGCTCTAGCCTATGGTCGAGATGTAATTCCTTTGGTGCGTCAAGAAGTCCAACGACTAGAAAGACAAACAGCAACCGTAGCTTAAATCAGCTAAATCTATGCCTCAGACAACTGTTCTTGAACCTCTACAAGCAGACCAATGGTTTGTTGATAGTCCTGATTTGCGTGAGTTTGTAGCAACAGCTAAAGACATTATCTCTAGCACGACTCATAACCGCGCCGAAACTCTCAATACTCTAGAACCGTACTTTGCAGCACTACTAAAAAAAGAGAACTGGCTACCAACAAATTTTGCCCAGCCAAATCCTGACAGTGGTTTAGGCGGGGGAATCGGACAATGGTTATTGTATCGTTCTCAGGATCGCTCCTTAACTATTTTTAGTTTGGTGATTCCTCCCGATGAAATTACACCTGTCCACGATCACTTATCTTGGGGACTAGTTGGACTGTATCAAGGTAAACAAGAAGAAACAGTATATCGTCGCGTAGATAACGGTGAATTAGAAGGATACGCCTATTTAGAAACGGTAGGAACTTATCAAGTGAAAACTGGGGATATTTATCATTTATTACCTCCAGATAACGATATTCACTCTGTCAAAGCTACTAACGTCTTCGCGCCATCAATCTCAATTCATGTTATGGGGAATGATACTGGTAGCATTTGGCGACATCATTATCATCCCCAACAAAATAGTGTGCGGTCTTTTCGCTCTGGATATTCCAATGTACTTTTCAAATAAAACAAGGAAAACCCACACATAGCTGTTCAGCACTGGAAAAAATTATGCCAAATTTCACTAGACCCGAACCACCAGTATTTGAACGGGTGGAAGAAGAACGCCTTTATCGCAAACAACGCCTAGCAGCAGCTTTTCGCCTGTTTGGTCGTTTTGGCTTTAGCGAAGGGATAGCAGGCCACATTACCGCCCGTGACCCTGAATTTACCGACCATTTTTGGGTGAATCCCTTGGGTAAATACTTTGGTCATATCCGTGTTTCTGACTTGTTGTTAGTTGATAAAGAAGGGGAAGTGGTCAAAGGTGATGCGCCTGTAAATCGCGCCGCCTTTGCGATTCATTCCCAGGTGCATGAAGCGCGACCGGATATAGTTGCAGCTGCTCATGCTCATTCGCTACACGGCAAAGCTTGGTCAAGTTTGGGTCGTTTGCTTGACCCTTTAACTCAAGATGCTTGTGCTTTTTATCAAGACCATACGCTATTTGACGACTACAAAGGCGTAGTTTTAGATACTTCCGAAGGTAAAAGAATTGCTGAATCTTTGGGAGATAAAAAGGCTGTCATCCTGCGGAATCATGGCTTTTTAACTGTGGGTCAGACAGTAGACGAGGCAGCTTTTTGGTACATCTCTTTTGAGCGATCGGCTCAAGCCCAATTGTTGGCAGAAGCAGCTGGCAAACCCCTGCCGATTGATCATGAAACTGCAAGTTTTACTCATGGTCAAGTGGGAACTCATACGGGCGGTTGGTTTAGTTTTCAGCCTCTCTATGACCGGATTGTGCGGGAAGAACCAGACTTGTTGGAATAGTCGGTGATGATTGCAGAGAAAAGGAGTGTAGGGAACAGGTAATAGGTGCGGGTGACAGGGTTAAAAGCTTTGTACTGTCTAAGTTTTATTATTTATCGATGCCCTAACCAACTTGCTTACTGCCATAACTAGAAAAAATTGCCTCCTACCTGGTTGGTGAGCGAAGTCGAACCACTGCCTTCTTTAATTGTCTTTTTATACCTAAAAATTAACGTGTCTACTAATTGGTTGCGGCAGAATTTTATTTTATCTCTGGGTTGTTTCCTGGCTTTAGCAACAACGGCTTGCTCAGAGGTTAAGTCTACCAGTCCAACAACGATCGCAGCAAATCCCACCCCCTCTGAAGTGGCAGCATCGGATACAACTCAATTACGTGTGGCTAAGTACAAAGGTGGTTGGGATTTGAGTTTAAAGTTAGCTGGACAAGATAATTTCCCCTACAAAACGCAGTTTACTGAATTTACTGGTGGCAATTTGATGGTACAAGCCATCAACGCTGGTGCAATTGACTTGGCTTCGGCTAGTGAAATTCCGCCGATTTTTGCGATTGAATCGAAAGCATCGGTCAAAATTATCGCTACTCTCAAAGGGCCGACTACTGGTCAAGTTGTGCTTGTACCCAAGAACTCAACGGCCAAAACTATCGCTGATCTCAAAGGTAAAAAAGTCGGTTACGTTAAAGCCACAACTGCCCACTACTTCTTAATTAAAATGTTGGAAAAAGTCGGGCTGACGATGAAGGATATCAATGCGATTCCGTTGTCGATACCCGATGGACTTTCGGCTTTTCGTAAAGGCGAACTAGATGCTTGGGCGACTTACGGTTACTCTATTCCCCAAGCCCAAAAAGAAGGGGCGCGGGTGTTGGAATCGGCACAAGATATTTTAAGCGGTAATTTTGTGATTATTGCTTCACCAAATGCGATCGCAGATCCACAAAAAAAAGGTGCGATCGCAGATTTCTTATGTCGCTTACAAAAATCCCAAAACTGGCGGGAATCTAACCTCAAGCAATGGTCAAAGACATATTCAACCGCCATTAATGTTGACGAAGGCATAGTTTATCAAGATGCCCAACAAGGCCAAAAACAACGTCGTCAAGAAATCCTACCTATTTCTGACGAAGCCATAGCTTCTCAACAAAAAGTTGCAGATACCTTTTTTAAAGCAGGTGTAATTCCTGCCAAGGTTGAAGTCAAACAACTGTGGGATAACAGTTTTAACGAAGATATTAATAAATGCAAATCAAACTAAGGGTGTAGGGGTGTAGGCGTATAGGGGTATAGGGGAAAAATTGCACCCTTGAACCCTAACACCCCTACACCCTAACCCCCTTACACCCCCAATTCAGGATTAGCTAAATGTCCAAACCACCTGTTTTAGAAGCAGCTACCACAACAGCAAAATTCTTACCCAATCTGTTTGAACTTGTCGATTCTCTGGCTGCTGATTTTGCCACTCGTGCCGCTATCCATGACAGTGATAGTTCTTTTCCCTTTGAAAATTTTGATGCCCTGCACAAAGCCAGATTATTAAGTCTGACTGTACCAGTAGAGTTTGGTGGGTTAGCGGTAGGATACACTACAGCCTGTCGGGTGATTGAAAAGATAGCTAGTGGAGATGCTTCTACTGCTTTGGTGCTAACAATGCACTACTTACAACACGCTAACGCCGCCCGACACCGACGTTGGCATCCGGTTGTTTATGAAAGATTGTGTCGAGAGTCTGTGCAAGGTATTGCGTTACTCAATGCTGCCCGTGTGGAACCGGAATTAGGCACACCAGCCAGAGGCGGATTACCAGCTACCATTGCTAAACGGACAGCTGATGGTTGGTTAATTACTGGTCACAAACAATACACTACAGGCAGTCCGATTTTGCGTTACTTCGTAGTGTGGGCGCGAACAGAAGATGAGGAACCCCAAATAGGGAGTTTTTTGGTTCCGCGACATCTTCCAGGGATCAAGATTGTGGAAACTTGGGATCACTTGGGGATGAGGGCAACGGGCAGTCACGATTTGATTTTAGAAGATGTTGGCATTCCTTCAGAATATGCCTTGGATGTGCGTCCTTTAAAAGCTTGGTCACAACCCGACCCCTTAATGCTGGCTGCTGGCAGTTTATTGTTGAGTGCTTTGTATCAAGGTGTAGCAACAGCCGCCAGAGATTGGTTAGTGGAATATTTGAATGAGCGATCGCCTACTAATTTAGGCGCAAGTCTCGCAACTTTACCCCGCTTTCAAGTAGCTGTTGGTGGAATTGAAGCCTTACTTTATGCTAACCAGCGATTAATTTATGGTCTAGCAACAGATATTGATAAAGGTGAACCAGATCCGAAGGTAAATTTACAAGCACAAACAGTTAAATATTTAGTCACCAATAATGCAATTAAAGCCGTAGAAACTGGTTTACAACTAATCGGAAATCCGGGTTTATCGAAAAAAAATCCCCTGGAAAGACATTATCGAGATGTGCTGTGTAGTCGGATTCATACGCCACAAAATGATGTAATTTGTTCTTCGTTGGGTAAGTCAGCTTTAAAGGTGGGAGTAGGGAATGGGGAGTTGGGAGTGGTAAAGCAAAAATCAAAATAAATAGGGAGTAGGGAATGGTGAGTTGGGAGTAGTAAAGCAGAAATCAAAATAAATAGGGAGTAGGGAATGGTGAGTTGGGAGTAGTAAAGCAGAAATAGGATATGAATCTTATCTAGCAAAGTACAGATTCTCAAAATTTTATTCATGGTGAAAATATGTTTCACGAAATAGAAAGAGAATTATTAGACGGTGAATTTGGAGCAATTAACGAACATTATCCTTTAGCAGAACGGGAAGGATATAAAAGCCGTGATATTTGGGAATTACCACCACAAATATCTCCTGATGCTCAATGTTTTCCTCCACCAAAACCCAAGAAATTGGGATTTTTTAGTAAGCTAAAAGGCCTTTCTTTTACTTGGTTTCATGAACCATAAGCTGTTTGCAAAACTTAATATTAGATAAACTAATTATTAGGGTCACAAAGATTGTGATCGTCAGTACATATTTTTGGTATCAACAGATGTAAGCTGTATCTGCTGAGTAAATTACTACAAAAATTTGTGGTCAATCACTCACAACACGAAATCCTTGGGACTTATCTCACTCTTGGCGCAGTAATTAGTAAATTAGGACTTACGCAAGAACTCTCTTAAACTCTCATTCCTCCATGACCTCCCGAAGTTTGCTCGTAAGTCCTATAAATGTCTGCAACTAACTTTGGTTGTAATAAAACATTATCTTGGCATCAGACAAACGATTATTTTTCTTCCAGTACGAATCTCGCTTAAACCTCGTTTCATCCTGAAAGACCGATATGACAACAACGACTGACGCTGATTTTGCCGCACGCGAAGCGTTGCGCCTCATCGGCCCCGATCCCGAAAACTGGATACCTGATCATCCAGAGATTGACCACAATGTCACCATAGTAGGTGGTAGTGGCAGTGGTAGCACTTTTGCATTTGCGCTGCGACGTGCAGGTATTGGCCGCGTGACAATTATCGATGCAGCTGAAAACGAAGCTAATGCAGGCGTATGGCTGACACGAGCGCGGATGAAAAAGCTACGCACACCGAAAAATCTCCCAGGGCCAGAACTGGGAATCCCCGAACTGTCGTTTCAGGCTTGGTACGAGGCGCGACACGGATCTGAAGCATACGCCGCTATTGACCGCATTCCCAGAGTATTATGGGCAGAGTATCTTAGTTGGTATCGGCATTTCTTAGACATTCCAGTTCGGTATCAGACAAAGTTGGTGCGAGTTGAACCCGCCGCAGGTTTCTTTCGCCTACATCTGGAAGTGAATGGTGTCACACAGGTAGAAACCACACGTAAGATTATCTTTGCTAATGGTGTAGCTGGTACTGGTGGGGCAAACATCCCCTCTGTATTAACATCTCTGCCACGCAATTTATATGCACATACCTCGGAAGAAATTGACTTTGAGGCGTTGCGTGGTAAGAAGGTAGCTGTTTTGGGTGCGGCGGCTTCGGCTTTTGATGCGGCTGGTGTGGCACTAGAATCAGGTGCAAAGGAAGTGCATTTATTTGCACGCCGATCGCAAATTGCATCTTTGCCTGTGATTCGTGTGCGGGGTTATCCTGGAGCTTACAATAACTATTGGCAATTACCTGATGCAGCGCGGTGGTTCCAAGCTTGGCGGTTTAATCAAGTTGGCTCAACACCACCACCGGATGCGATTGAGCGAGTCACAGCCTTTGCTAATTTCCATCTGCATTTATCTGCACCGTGGAAAGAAGCGAATGCTCAAGACGATCGCATTGTGGCGCAAGTGAATGATGATGTGTTTGAGTTCGATTTTGCGATCGCGGGGACTGGCTACTTTGTCGATCCCACCAGACGGCCAGAACTAGCTGATTTTGCTCATCATATTGCCCTGTGGCGCGATCGCTACGAACCGCCAGCCGACCAACGCAACGAGCAACTTAGCACCTATCCTTACCTTGGTTCTGCTCATGAATATCTAGAAAAAGTCCCTGGTACGGCTTCTTATCTCAAAGATATTCATGTGTTTAATCCGGCTGGCTTCGTCAGTTTTGGTCTACCCATCGGCGATGTCCCCAGCATCCGGCGGGATGTGCCAGCAATTGTCTCACGCATTAGCCACGACTTATTCTTTGCTGACTGGTCACTACACGAAGCCCGAATTACCAGTGACAATGTTGCACCAGACTTTGAGCCATCACTGTATGCTAATGCCGTGTGGCAACAGCCAGCTAAGGCGGGAGTCGGCTAAATCTGCGTAGTTTTGATAATTTTCCAATAGGTATAACCTATGAGCTTCAATCATCAAGTTCTAGATAAACCGCTTGCTTATGGTTTGCCATCGGTAGAAGCTAATCTCAGCTATCTTATCCCGATGGCAGAAAAGCCTGTCAACTATACTTATGAACCACCACCAGGAGTTCCCCGTACCAACGGCACTTTCCAGACTTATCAACTACCTATTTATAATGCTCGTGCCATCGCGGAAAAAATCTCTTTAGATCAGCAAGGTTTTGCCTTTAATGCCTACAATACCAGCGTCCGCGACTTTTATGATGAAGACGAAATCCGTCAAATCTATTACCCAGAAGCCGAGCAAATACTCAAAGAACTAACGGGTGCAACTCAAGTGGTGATCTTTGATCACACTTTGCGGAATGCGGCACAATCAAAGCCCGGTGAAAACAATATTAAAGAGCCTGCCAAGCGTGTACACAACGATTTCACCGCCAAATCTGGTTATACCAGGGCTTATAAAGAGTTGGGCGCAAGAGGGATACAAGACATTGGTAGTTTATTACAAAAAAGGTTTGCCATTATCAATGTTTGGCGGGGGATTGCTCAAACAATTCAAGAGTCACCGTTGGCAGTGTGTGATGCTCAAAGCATTGCACAAAACGACCTTGTAGCCGGAGATTTAGTATACCGCGATCGCATTGGTGAAACCTACGCAGTTACCTATAACCAAGCACACCAATGGTTCTACTTTCCGCAAATGCAAAGAGACGAACTACTGTTTATCAAATGTTTCGATTCTGCGGAAGATGGACGCGCTAGATTTGCGGCTCATACAGCTTTTGAAGATCCTACCAGTCCTTCAGATGCACCACCCAGGGAAAGTATAGAGTTGCGGACATTCGTTTTCTATCCCGATTAGTGGTGCAGCAGATTTCATCAGGGTTGTTTTCTACCTTCTGTTATACAAACTTTGGAGAATAAACATGGGTTACAAACATATTGAAGTTAAACCTACTTCTGGATTCACTGGTGCTGAAATTAATGGAGTGGATCTTTCACGTCCTTTGCAAGATGAGGTAGTTGCCGAAATTCGCAAAGCATTATTGAAGTGGAAAGTCGTATTCTTTCGCAATCAAAACATAGATCATGCTGCCCAAATTGCCTTCACGGCTCGTTTTGGTGAAGTGACCTACGCGCACCCCCACGAAGACGAGCCAATAGAAGGCTTTTCCCAAATCCTACCAATTGACCGTAGTCGCTTTGAGCGTCGCAATGGTCTACGCCGTACCAGCTACGAAAGCCGTTGGCACACCGATGTGACTGCGGTTGTGAATCCTCCTGCGGGTTCAATTTTGCGGGCGGTGAATGTTCCTAGCTTTGGTGGTGACACGCAATGGACTAATCTAGTTGCAGCTTATGAGGGTCTATCAGAACCTATACGGAAGTTAGCTGATGGATTAAAAGCCGAACATCGGTTTAATGCACGCTTACGCTTACCTAGTAACAGCAAATATGCCCAGCGTATTGCCGCTAATCCCCAAGTTTCAATTCACCCAGTAGTGCGCGTTCATCCTGAGACTGGTGAAAAAGCCTTGTTTGTGAACCCTGGCTTTACTTCACACATTCTTGATGTCTCACCACAAGAAAGTGAATTATTGCTTGAGTTATTCTTCAACCAAATCACCAAACCTGCTTACACCACTCGCTTCCGGTGGAACAATGGTGATATTGCCTTTTGGGATAACCGCGCCACCTCACATTTAGCACCCCAAGATTTAGATCATGTAGAAGTAGAGCGCGTACTTTATCGCACTACGATTACAGGTGACATTCCCGTCGGGCCTGATGGCTTTAAATCACAAATAGTTGAAGGTGAGCCATTAACTAGTGATTTACCAACAGTCCTAAAGCAAAAATCTGAGAAAGTATTAGCAGAATCAGCACTCAATTAAGCCAGGATTTACGCACAAAGATTATCTGTGGAGATTGGGTGTAAGGGTGTAAAGGTTTGGGGTGTAAGGATTTTGAATAAGTACACCCTATACCCATGAACCCCTACACCCTTGATTTTTCGTTTTGATGCGTAAATCCTATAAACTAAATGCAATTCAGCAGTAAATTATAGAGAGACGTTATATACAACGTCTCTCTATAATTTATGGAGAGCAGTTTCAGCTTAAATTGGTATTATGTCATTGGACAAAAATCAAATTTTGACTAATTCATGGACAGATTCAATTTAATTATTTTTGATTGTGATGGTGTGCTGATTGACAGTGAACGAGTTGCCAATCAAATTTTGTTAGAAATGCTCACAGAAATAGAACTCACGCTAACTTTAGACGAGATATTTAAGATTTTTGTGGGCAAATCAATGTCTCAAGCTATCGAGATAATTACAAATATGCTTGGTAAAGCTCCACCGGATAATTTTAGTCATGAATTTCATCAACGGGTTTTAGAAGCTTTTGACAGCGATTTGCTACCAGTAACAGGAATACATGATGTTTTAAGCAATTTGAATATTCCTTACTGTCTAGCATCAAATAGTAACTATGATTGGATTTATAAAGCTCTAGATGTCACAAAATTATCATCATATTTTGTAGGAAAAATATTTAGTGCTGAAGATGTTCAACGCAGTAAACCTTATCCTGATGTATTCTTACATGCAGCTAAAAAAATGGGCTTCTTACCCCAGGAATGTGCGGTGATTGAAGATACACCCACTGGCGTAAAAGCAGGAGTTAATGCAGGGATGACTGTGTTTGGTTATGCGGAATTGACGAATCCAGAAACATTACGAGAAGTTGGTGCATCTGTTGTATTTAATGATATGAGATTATTACCAAACCTGTTAAGTCAATAAGATATCTAATGAGCATCGTTATGACGCAAAGCAATGACTTCTGGAAGAAATTAGATCAGTTAGTCGCTACTAGTAATATCAAAATTGAGCGTTCAAAAGGAAGCACACATCCCAAATATGCCTCCTTCATTTACCCTTTGGACTATGGATATTTGGCAGATACTCAAGCTGGGGATGCCTCTAATATTGATGTCTGGATCGGAAGTTTATCTCATAAAAGAGTAACATCTGTTATCTGTAGTGTAGATTTGGAAAAGCGTGATACAGAAATCAAGATACTTTTGGGCTGTACATCAAGTGAAAATCAAGTTATTTTGAATATTCACAATATAGGTAATCAATCAGCAATATTATTAGTCAGAACTTAGTCTCTACCAATTTGATGTGAGTCTAAAATTTCCAATAATAATCATCTATAGAAATTGTAATCTATAGGACTCATATTTGATTTGGGAAAAAAATCAGTACACCCGGATCAGGCTTATTTCTTACTTTCTGCGTATCGCGCTTGCGCTGCGCTTCTCTGCGAGACGCTTTGCGAACGCGCACCACACAACTAGATTCAGTAATCAAACCGTATTCCTATAGTTTTATATACGTATGTTTTTTGATAACTGAAGTTTGACTGCTTCATTAGAATCATCTGCACTACTGTAAATAAATATTTTTAATCTTGACTAAATCCGTGTATTTACCGGAGAATAATTCTTGACCGATAAAAATCAGGAGAAAAACCCTTGAGTAACGCAAATTTGGCACTCAAGAAAATTACCACCGAGATTAGTGGCACAGTGTTCTCACTGCCTTACTATGTGGCTCGTGATCAAGGTTACTTTGCTGAATTAGGGCTGGAGATTGAGTTTGTCAAACGCAATTATGGCGATCGCCCAGCTAACATCACCCTAATTGATGATCATCGTCAAGTTAGTTCTTTTGGTGGCCCCTCTTTGTTTGAGCAAGGCCAAAGCAGCCTTTACCGCGCCTGTGAATGGGGACAAGTACGCCGCACATACGACAGTTCTCGTGGTGGACAGGTAATTGCTAAACGGGCGGCGATCGCCAGTCAAGCCATTATTGTCCGTCCAGACTCACCCTACAACATCCCCCAAGACCTCGCTAATGTACCGGTGGGTGTGAATTTTCACCACGGTTCCCACTACATCGCCATCCAAACACTTGAAGGCTTCCTTCCCCAAGAAGAGATTAAAGTAGTTCACATTGAAGGCGGTAGTCAACCCAAACAATTCAACCGCTTTCTCGCTTTGCGTGATGGCCTAGTTGATGCAGTGGCGGTGATGGAACCTTGGATTACAGTCGCTGAAAAACTCGGCTACAAGATTATTGCCGAGGCTCACTATGTAGGTCTAGAAATTGCTAGTCCAGAAGTAGATCAAGCCAGCTTTGAAGCCATTAACAAAGCTATCCGTCGTGCGGTGAAGGATTTACAAGAAGACCCCACCCGCTATGTGAAATATCTGATCGATGACGTATCTGAAGAGATTGTTCATCTAGAACCGTCAGACTTCCGCCGCAACCGTTTGCGCTATGCAGACCCAGCACCATACTGCGAGGCAGATTTTCATCGGACTTACAACTGGATGGTGAAATGGGGACTGATTCAACCTGATGCAACCTTCCAGCAAATTGTTGATAACCGAGTTTTGACTGTTGGTTAATTTTTGAAGAAACTGCCCGATAAACGTGGGCTGATCCAAATTTGGCAACCCCACGTTTTTCTGTTGAATAAGTGGTGCTGATTGAATAAACCTTGAATAAGCCAATGCCTACACGTAGAGACTTTTTAAAATATGCTTCTTTAGGAGTAACAACTGCTCTAGCGACACAAGCCTGTAATAATATCACCCAGCCTGGTGCTAATCAAGGAACTATCAGCGTCAAACTGGGGGCGGTAAGCGGAATTAACTCGATTGATGTGTGGATTCCACAAGATTTAGGTTATTTCAATGCGGCTGGTTTAAATGCGGAAGTCATTACCTTTCAAAGTAGTGCAAAGATGCGCGATGCGCTGATTGCAGGGGAAATTGATTTTACAGCCCAAGCACCTTTACACGTCTATCTTTCGCGCCTCAAGGGTGTGCCGTTAAATGTTGTAGCCAATCGTCGTAATTTGGTAGATACTTCCTTAATTGTGCGCTCTGATTTGCAATCTCAAATTAAAAGCGTTGCTGACCTCAAAGGTAAAAAAGTTTCTGCCGGTGAAATTGGGACTTGGAGTTGGGCCGTATTCGTCAAATATCTGCGTCAAAATGGTTTGAGCGATAAAGATGTGGAGTATGTTCAAAGTACCACTGCTTCTACTTATACATTAATTAAATCTCGGCAAGTAGATGCGGCGATCGCAGGTGCGCCAGACTTGCACAAACTCATCAAAGAAGGAGCAGTTTTTCAACTATTAAATGCTTTAGATCCAGAAGTACATAAAAAATACTTTGGTGCTAATGAGGCGATGACTCGTGCTTGGTTGAGCCATGAACGTGTAACTTCCCAAAAATCTGAGGCGGTGAAAAGATTAGTTGAAGTTGCCAATCGGACTTTTACATATATGCACCAAACCCCACCAGAACAAATTTTGCAAGTGGTGGGTAAACGGTTTGATAGCAAAAATTTAGATGCTATTTTGACAGGGTTAAATACAGAACTTAAACGCTCTGTTCCTAAAGATGCTTCTATTAGTCAAGAGGCTTATCTGGCTGATCAAAAAGTATTCTTTGACACCGGAATTATTAAGAAAATGGTTCCTTATACTGAAGGAGTATTTGATAAATTTGCAGGTCGTCGCGCTTAGTAGTTTGTCACACAAACTTTGCATAGTGGCAGACCAGGGAGGAAATTTTTCCTCCAGCAAAGTTGGCTTGATCAAGTATGAGGAATAAGCAAAAATATGTCAGTCCCGACAATCAGCACCCACAATCTCAGCATTTCTTACTGGAGTAAGAATAAACGGATTGAAGCATTGCAAAATGTGAGTTTGACTATCAATGCTGGTGAATTTGTCAGCTTAATTGGCCCTAGTGGTTGCGGCAAGAGTACATTATTAAATGTGATTGCGGGATTAATTAATAGTGGTACAGAAGTAAATGGTAGTTTTAATATCAGTGGCATCAAAGAAATTGGTTATTTATTTCAAAAGCAAACTTTGTTACCTTGGCGGACAGTTATAGATAATGTGACCGCGCCTTTAGAAATTCGTGGTGTACCCCGGTATGAAAGAAGAAAAATAGCCTTGGCTATGCTCGAAAAATATGGCTTATCAGGTTTTGAAAATAGTTTTCCGAGGGAATTATCAGGAGGAATGCAGCAGCGTGTATTACTGATTCGGACATTAATTTATCAACCTGATGTCGTATTACTTGATGAGCCTTTGAGTAGTTTGGATGCCCAAACACGCGCTCTTTTACAAGATGAATTCTTACGAGTTTGGCGTGATACGGGATGTACATTTGTGTTGGTAACACATGACCTAGATGAAGCGATCGCATTATCACAGCGTGTATTTTTATTGAGTGCGCGTCCTGGTAAAATTGTCAAGGAATTTCAGATTGACTTACCTCCAGAACGCTCGGCGATCGCCATTCGGACTGACCCCAAATTTCAACAAATCCAGCGTGAGATGTGGTCAGAGTTAACCACGCAAGTATTACAACCAGACCGAGGGATTTCCCTGTTAAAAACTTAATTGCATAATATGAAAACCACCCGCGATCGCAGCTTAACCCTGGGACAATCTGCTCTTGCTTTTAGTAACAATAAATCAAAAAATATCAGTTCTCTTCCTAATCAAATTAGTTGGGAAAAACGCATCATACAACTAGCCATCCAAATCACACCATTGGTTGTCATTTTACTGGTGTGGGAAATCGGCACAGGTGCATTTAATATTTCTCCCTTTATTGAACCAGCACTTGTTGGTAAACCTAGTTTGATTGTGCAGCAGATATGGCAACTACTATCTAGCGGGAGTATATTTCAACATATTTTTGTGACGTTTCAAGAGGCAATGACTGGACTAGTTTTAGCCATGACTGGCGGTGTAAGTCTGGGAATAATTTTAGCATATTCACCATCAGGAGCTAAAATCACCCTTCCTTACGTTCAGATATTTAATTCCTTACCAAGAATTGCTTTAGCGCCATTTTTTATTGTTTGGTTTGGCATTGGATTACTCTCAAAAGTATTATTGGCAGCTTTAGCCGCGTTTTTTCCAATATTTTTTACAACATATCAAGGACTCCAAAGTATTGAACGCGAGTTAGTTTCTGCATTTCAAGTGATGGGGGCAAATCGCTGGCAAATGTTGTATATGGTTGTATTACCTTCAGTGCTGAGTTGGGTAATTGCGGGGATTCGTACTAGTTTAGGTATGGCATTGGTTGGTGCTTTAGTGGCTGAGTATATCGGTTCAACCCAGGGATTGGGTTATTTGTTAATGTCAGCCCAGGGAACTTTAAACGTTGATCAAGCCTGGGCAATATTGGTAGTTTTGGCATTTATTAGCGTTTTACTCGATTGGGGTGTGCGCGTTTTAGAAGCTTATGTTTTACGCTGGCGACCCAATCCCCAAGAACTGTAAAAGTATTGATTAATTCCCCAGTCATAGGAGAAGTTAGGTGAGAGAAATTCAGCGTCAAAAAATCTCTGCGAAAGCGCAACAATTTACAGAATCTGTAATTCGAGAAATGACTCGATTAGCTGTCCAATATGGTGCAGTGAATTTAGCGCAGGGATTTCCTGATTTTTCCTGTCCGTTAGAGTTGAAACAAGCAGCTTATCAAGCAATTGAAGCTGATGTTAATCAATATGCAATTACTTGGGGAGACAAAGCATTTCGAGAAGCGATCGCGAGTAAAGTTAGGTGGTATTTAGGTCTAGAAATTAATCCAGAAACACAAATCACTGTCACCTGTGGTTCTACAGAAGCAATGGCAGCTGTGATGTTAGCAACTATTGATCCAGGTGATGAAGTAATTGTCTTTGAACCTTATTACGAAAACTACGGGCCTGATGCAATTCTCGCAGGGGCAACACCCCGATACATCACGCTACATCCCCCTGATTGGAGATTTGATGAAACTCAGTTACGTCAAGCTTTTAACAACAAAACCAAAGCAATTATTATTAATACTCCACACAATCCGACAGGTAAAGTTTTTACTCGTGAAGAACTAACCATAATTGCTGAACTTTGTCAAAAGTGGGATGTTCTAGCTTTCACAGATGAAATTTACGAACACATTCTCTATGACGGCAATCAACATATTGCCCTAGCGACACTTCCGGGAATGGAAGAACGCACAATTACTATCAATGGTCTTTCTAAAACATACAGCGTGACTGGCTGGCGTGTTGGCTATATTGTGACAACACCAGCATTAACAGGAGCTATCAGAAAAGTTCATGACTTTCTCACTGTAGGCGCACCTGCACCATTGCAACGAGCCGGAGTTGCTGCCATGCAACTACCGCCATCCTATTATGAAGAACTTGCTAAACTTTATCATCAAAAAAGAGACAATCTGTTATCAATTTTAGATCAGGCAGGTATTCCTTATTTTGTACCGCAAGGCGCTTACTATATATTTGCTGAAATTGCCAAATTTGGTTACAAAACAGATATTGAATTTACTAATTATTTAATTAAAGAAATTGGGGTGGCTGTTGTTCCTGGTTCTAGCTTTTTCAGTCAACCAGAAAAAGGCAATTCATTCATCCGCTTTTGTTTTAGTAAAAAAACCGATACCTTGCAATCAGCCGGAGAAAGATTAGTGAAATTGACAGCTAAAATTAACCTCTGATTGCTACAATCAAATATTATTCCAATAAATTAATTTTATGAATTAGACAATTAAACCAAATTGCTGATTTTCAATTCTCTGCATATACTGAATCTACAACACTGAGGATACTGTATATCTTTTGACGTACCCTAGCAAATATCTGCTCTGCGGTAGAGGTAAAATATCTCAAAACCGACTAATGATTTTGCTTTCGGCTCAATAATATTTAGTTATTTTTCGCAATCCCATTTTTGAAGGCTTATTTAACTTTTGATCCAGCAAATATACTGAAAATATGAATAACGCTACTTCTATATCTGATCCAGTTGGTGAAACCACCGATGTCGAAGTTTGGCTGGCTAGGGCTGGTCTAAAATTTACAGATTTAGGTAACAATGCTACAAGTGCAGTTATCCGTAGGCAATGGCGAGAATACCAAGCTGCTGTCTACAAATGCTGTATACTTCTGCACTTACCACCAGAGGCTGTCCAACTGAGCGATGCTTATGCTCATTTGAGGATACCTTGCATAACAGGAGACAAAAAGCAGGAGTCAGCAGGTAGAGGGTAAAAGTCTTACTAGTAGTTTGCCAAAATTATTTTGACAGGTTGTGGGTGTTTAGCTACCCGACTTTTTTGAAAAAGTTGGGTAGCTATGACACATTATAAATTTTGCGTCGGAGCAGTTAAATTAATTTTGACAATGACATCGTTGAAATCATTGTCACCACCACCAACCAAATCCTCAAAGCCGAAGGTATTATCACCTAATATCCGCACATGCTGAGTTTTGTCAGAGTTGGCACCTAAAAACGTAAAGAATACCGTTGGGTCATTGCTGGTATTGCTATCTAACAAAGCATCAATACCACCATTAATCACCAAGAATGGTACATAAATGCCACCACCAGTAAAATTAGACTCACTATTACCAGTACCTTGATTACCGACTGATAAACCAATACCTGTCACCCGTTGGTTAATTGCGGCTTGCAGATAACCAGCGTCTCCAACAAGAACATCGGCTGTACCATCACCATTGGTATCAATACCACCGCTTTCATCAACAACTTTATAAAAGCCGACATAGTTGTTGTATGATGCTTCGCGGTAAACGCTAAAAGTGCCAGCAATTAAGCTATCACCGCTATATTCACGCAAATCAATCGCTTCACCTTCTGATTTTCCTTGTAAACCAATGCCGATGGGTAAATCTTCATCGGTTTCTTGGATAGTGATTTGCAAGTCATCAAATACTGAGTTACCACGGGAACCATCTTTCCAACCGATGGAGAAGCCACCTTCACTTGACGAGGTGATTTGTTGGGTGGTGGTGCTGGAGAAGATGATGCTACCTTGGGATTTTAAGTAAAAGCGTAGTTGTGTACCACCTTCAAATTCTAGGATGCGGCTGAGGTTTTCGGGTGCAAAGCCTGTGGGGTTATTGTTTAAAACTGAGAAGATGGTTTTGGCGCGTGCTAGGGCTTTTTCTTGATAACCTGCTGCGCCTGGTAAGATACCTTCGATTTTGCCTTCGTCGTCATCAACGTTGAAGACACCAAGTTCGTTGAGTAAGGCGGTACTGCGTCCTTTGATTTGGATTTTGATTTTGACTTTTGTAAGTTCGCTACCACCGATTTCAAAGATGTCGTCGTTGGGGTTGGTGAAGTTGCCTTGGATGATGGTGTTGTTTAACAGTACTGATATCGTACCCAATACCTTCGCCAAAATAAGAGGATGAAGAGAGAGGGCTGATGTAGTAGAGTTATTGTCTTCCCAAACGACAACTCAAAAGCCACAACAAGCCCATGCCCGATATCTTATCA
>NZ_JACJSE010000039.1 GCF_014698045.1 Aulosira sp. FACHB-615 | reverse complement strand
AGTCTGATGCTCAACGAACTGGCAGAAGACAGAACCAAAATTCTCCGACGGCTGTTTCCTGGTACTCCACTGTTCTCTGTTAACGCCGAGCAGATTAACGATTATTTGGCAGGGAAGACTCAGCCCTCAGTGGTGTTGATGAACCCGCCGTTTTCCTCATCTCCAAGAATCGGCGATCGCAATCCCGACGCAACTCCTCGGCATATCAACTCAGCACTACAAAAGCTGGCGGACGGTGGGCGATTGGTGACAATCTCCGCTAACTGGTTCTCTCCTAATAATCCCACTTGGCGCGAAACTTTCGTTAGGTGGCAGGAGAAATCCAGCGTGGTGCTTTCGGTCGGGGTCAGTGGTCAAGCTTACGCCAAGCATGGGACAACAATCGAAACCCGAATTACCGTTATTGATAAAGTTCCAGCATCTAACCCCGGCGACATTCCTTGCATTCGAGAAACCCTGGACTTGCCTGAAATACTGGCGTTGATTGAGCAGTTGCCTGGGCGTTCGCAATGGAATGTTGCAACTATGAAAGCTGCTGTCGTTGCAACGAAGGTTGTTAAACTGCCGACAAAGCGTACAGTGGTAGCTCAACCAGAACCCCCCGCAGAAATTCCCGATGTAGTAGTTCTGGAGTATGAAGTAGTCGAGTGGGTTGCCAATGAGGGTTTAAAGGATACTCTCTATGAAACCTACCGACCACAACGCATCAGAATCAAAGACGCTTTACCCCATCCCTCATTACTTTGTGAAAGTGCGGCTTTAGCATTAGTATCCCCACCACCACCATCTTACAAACCACATCTGCCACAAAACATTGTTACTCAAGGCTTGTTGTCAGAGGCACAGCTTGAGAGCGTGATTTACGCGGGTCAAGCGCACTCTGAGTTTCTCTCCGGGTCTTATATTGTGGACGATTCGTGGGATAATGTGAATGTAGCGGCAAATAATGAAGAAAATGCTGTAAAATTCCGTCGTGGCTGGTTTTTGGGCGATGGGACGGGTGCTGGCAAGGGTAGACAGTGCGCGGGAATCATCCTCGACAACTGGTGTCAGGGTCGAAGAAAAGCCTTCTGGATATCCAAAAGTGCCACACTCATAGAAGATGCCCGACGAGATTGGTATGCGCTGGGTGGTAGTGAACGAGATATTATCGACCTCTCGAAAATCAAATTAGGTGAGCCAATCCCATTCACTCAAGGTGTTCTATTCTGCACATACTCAACTCTGCGCTCACAAACGAACGGTAAAAGTCGGCTCAAACAAATCGTTGAGTGGGCTGGTAAAGACTTTGAGGGTGCGATCGCTTTCGATGAATGCCACGCAATGGGCAATGCGATGGCCGTTGAGGGCAAACTTGGCATGATTGCAGCTTCCCAGCAGGGTGTTGTTGGGCTTCGACTCCAAAATGCTTTACCCAAAGCACGAGTAGTCTATGTCTCAGCGACTGGAGCCACCAAAGTTTCTAACCTCTCCTATGCCAATCGCTTAGGGCTGTGGCAAACTGGGGATTTCCCCTTTACCTCTCGTGAGGATTTCGTAGAATCCATTGAGGGCGGTGGCATTGCGGCGATGGAAGTAGTAGCACGGGATTTGAAGGCTTTAGGCTTGTATTTGGCGCGATCGCTCTCGTTTGAAGGCGTGGAGTATCAGATGCTCGAAATCGAGCTAACGCCGACGCAGGAACGGATTTACAATAGTTACTCAGACGCTTTCCAGGTGATTCATAATAACCTAGAGAAAGCACTGGAAGCTTGTAACATTGCTGGTGCTAAAACTTACAACCGTGCTGCTAAGATGTCAGCCAAATCACAGTTTGAAAGTCATAAACAACGCTTCTTTAACCATCTTCTCACGGGTATGAAATGCCCCACTCTTATCAAAGCGATTGAGAATGATTTGGCTGCTGGTAATGCGGTTGTTGTGCAAATCGTCTCCAC
Organism: Aulosira sp. FACHB-615; assembly: GCF_014698045.1. GTDB lineage: Bacteria > Cyanobacteriota > Cyanobacteriia > Cyanobacteriales > Nostocaceae > Nostoc_B. Next base: position 46,182 of record NZ_JACJSE010000039.1, on the reverse strand, counting down.
CAACGAAGAGTTATTGAAGCGACGGCTTGATGAAGTTCCGGCTGAGGAGTGGAAAGACTTAAACCTTGACTTAACGCCAAGGGAATACGTCATGGATTATCTGATGTCTGGTTTTCCCATTCATCTGTATGAAATCCACTCTGGCGAAGATGGTGAAGAACGCTCTGAGCCTGCGTTTGATGCCGATTGTTCTCCGGTTATTTCCCAAGAAGCTGTGGCGTTACGAGATGCCCTGGTTGATAAACTGGCAAGTCTCGATCCCATTCCCGGCGCACTAGAACAATTGCTGTGGCACTTCGGTCACAAACAGGTTGCTGAAGTAACTGGTCGTAGTAAACGAGTGTTAAAAGATGAATCTGGTCGTTTGTTCGTTGATTCGCGTGGTAATGGCGCTAATATCGCTGAAACTGCGGCATTTATGGCTGATGAGAAGCAAATCCTCATCTTCAGTGATGCTGGCGGTACTGGACGAAGCTACCATGCTGACTTGAACGCTGTGAATCGTCGTAGGCGATCGCACTACCTACTCGAAGCTGGCTGGAGGGCTGACAATGCTATTCAAGGGCTTGGGCGATCGCACCGGACTAACCAAGCATCTGCACCAATCTTCCGCCCAGTCACGACGAACGTACGCGGTGAACGCCGTTTCATCTCAACTATCGCCCGACGCTTAGATAGCTTAGGCGCACTCACTCGTGGGCAACGACAGACGGGCGGAAATGGGATATTTAATACTAAGGATAACCTTGAATCTCAGTACGCCGAACACGCCCTGTATGAGTTGTTCAAGCAGATTTATCAAGGCAGGTTTGTTGAAGTTCCACTAGGGCAGTTCGAGCAGATGACCGGACTTAGCCTCACTTCCCATGAGGGCGGAATGAAAATCGACCTCCCGCCCCTGCGTCAATTCCTCAACCGCTTGCTGGCTCTCAGAATTGATATGCAGAATATCATTTTCGAGAGGTTTGAATTGCTCTTAAGTCAGCAAATCGAAGCAGCACAAGCCGCAGGAATCTTTGAGGCTGGTGTTGAAACACTCCGAGCAGAACGCTTTACCGTCGAAAGCCAAGAAGCTGTGTACACTCATCCTGCCACTGGTAGCGCAACAAGCTATTTGAAGGTAGAACGAACTCAGAAAAACAACATCAGAACTGCTGAGGAAATGCTGGAGTTTGCCACTCAATATCAGGGGAGACTGATGGTAAATACCAAGTCGGGAAATGCTGCTGTGTCAATTCCAACACACAGTATCTTCGACAGTGACGGTGGTGTTATTCCACGGGTTTTGTTGGTGCGATCGCAAAAAGAAACTCGCGTCACACTCACGGATTTGGAATCATCCACATGGAAGCAAGTTCCTACTGAAGTGTTCATCGCGGCATGGTCGAAGGAAGTGGACGTATTGCCAAGATTCAACACCGACTATCTGCATTTGGTAACAGGCATTTTGTTACCTATTTGGAAGATACTACCGCAAACCAGCAGTCGGGTGTTCCGGTTGCAAACCAGTGATGGCGCGAAAGTACTTGGTCGGGTGATTTCGGCGCAAGACATCCAAACTGTGCGAGAACAACTCGGCTTGAAAAATCAGCTGCTTTCTCCAGCAGAACTTGTGAAGCTTGTGCTGGATGAGAAGTATTCACAAGCTCTGCCCGGAGGTATAACACTGCGGCGGTCTTTCGTTGCTGGTGAGCCTCGTCTGGAGTTAGTCAATGCGTTATCGTTGGCTGATCGATTGGTTACTGCTGGCTGTTTCACGGAGATCATTGACTGGCGTAAGCGTGTGTTTGTGCCAGTTGGCGATCAGGCTGCTGGTATTCTGGCGGCAGTAATAAAGATTTTAGGTTAATGAACGCAAAGCGATGGGTAAAAACCACATCGCTTTGTTTTTTTCTAAATGGTAGAGAGTTTGTTTTTGTCAAGCTAGTTCAGGCACAAAAGGCAAAACCTAAACTCCAAGTGCAGAAGTGAAACCAAATAGTTCTATCTATGCAGTGTATTTTTTTTAAGAAACAACTTCAAATGGAATCGACATCACGGCTAATTTGGTAGTATCACTGCCACGAGTGTTTGAGGGAAGCTGCATATTTTCATTACTATTTGCCCCACGAGTACCTCTATCTAAATCATCTAGCAAACTATTAGTTAAATCTAAAAACTCGTCTCCGGTTATATCGGGTATGGGACTGCGTTGATCGCCTATTCCTCTAGTATTTGCTAATGTTTTGATGACATCTAGAAAACCACGTAATGGTTCAGTACTGGCAATAATCAGGGCTTCTGTAAAACCTAGTGGTTCGGAAATATCAAAAGTGGTAGGTTGTTCTCCTAGTTCAGGCGGTCGGGGAATCGAAAATTGTTTTTTTGGTGGGGCTAAAATTGCATCCTCTGACCTGTCATAAGGAAAAAGAATGTCCATTCTCCCGGTGCTATCTATGCCTAAGATACTAACGTGGAGGGGAACAGATTCATTATTTTGAATTTGGAAAGCTATACTGATGCCTACAGGCAATTTTGCTATACCTGAATCGGAAAAGTTGATTGGTTGGCTGGGTTTGGGAGAATTTGCAACTCCAGTATTTTGTTTAAAACCACGAGTTGTGAAAGTTTCAGCGAGTAGTTTTTGACTCCCAGCAACAACTATTGAGGCAGTTATACTTATTTTTGATGTATTTTTGTTGCCAAGTATATCTTTAACAATTCTGGCTGCTAAAAATGATTTTAGCTTTGGTCGTAAACGTTCCACAGCACTAGTTACTGATTCATCTGCATTGCCAAAGGAACTGGAAATAATTCCATCCAATGTTGGCGAAAATACTCCAAAACTACCGACAACAGGCAAGTTTGGTATGCGTTTTTGTTTTAGTTCTTGGTATTTAGCTTGAGTCATACGACCAAAGATATAATTTACTTCATTTTGTCCTAATGACAGTACTTCCATACGGTTAATAGCCTGTATTGCTTGTTTAGCTTGTTTGATGGTGTTGCTATCTAAAGAACTGTCATCTAGCCCAATTTTTAAAGTTAAATCTTTGGGAATGGTGCGGATACGTTCTTGCAAAAGAGTTCCTTTTTGTAATTGATTGCGTGGGGTGTTAACTAATTTGCCTTTAGCTATCAATCCTTGACGAGATGAAATTTGTATTTGTCCCCGTCCTTCACCATTTTCATCTACTACTGTAAAAACAGCTTTTTCATTAAATCCTTCTATGCTTTGTGAAGGTACACCTCCCAACCATAAATTTATCTCATCTCCATTAATATCAGTGACAACAGCCTCAGCCGGAACTGCTTTGAGGGTGGAATGATATATTGATACATTTGAATTTTCTGGCAAATTTTGTTCTATTTCTGGTTCTTGACTATTACCACCTCTTTGATGCCAAATGATTTCTTTAGTGTTTTCCCGAACATTGACAAAAGTTTTACTAAAAGATTCATCTCCTACTTGTTGCCAAAGATATTGAGTTAAAGCGTAGGTAAAAGCTCCAGAACTAAAGTCACTTGTTATTGCTTCCAGAGCTTCTTGGTTGCGTTTAGCAGCAGTAATTACAATACCTTTGGCTACATTTTTTCTACGTTTTTTGATAAACTCTTGTTCTGAAAGTCCGGTTTTAGCTAGTAATTTACTTTGTTGTTTATACTCTTCGGGACTGGGCAAATATTTGCTTCCGCCATCGCGAGAACGCACTACTAAATTACCTCGTTTGGTTGCACCAGAGTAGCAACAATCTAGGACAACGGTGACATTTTTAGTATTTAACGCATACATGAGTAAAAATAAAGTATGTCCCATAATATCTTGTACTACACCACCATTAGGAGGAAAGGAACTATCGATAGGAACAAGAGTACCGTTAATTCCATCTGGTGTATCACGGTGTTTATCTTGTACCCGTGAACCATGTCCGGAATAGTGGAATACTACAACATCGCCGGGTTTAGCTTGGTTAATTAAATGTTGCTCAAATGCTTCTAATATGCTTTGGCGTGTTGCTTGTGCATTAGTTAAAGTTAAAATATCTGTGTTTTGAAAACCAAAGCGGTGAGTTAATAATTCGCGTTGCAATGAAACATCATTTTCGCAACCCCCTAATGTGGGAATGTCATTTTTATACTCATCAATTCCTACCAGTAATGCTAATTTGCGGGGAGTATTTTTTGCTAAAACTTTGGCATATTGTTGGGATTGGCGCATGATATCTAATTGGCTGATACCAACTGTTGCTAAAGCAGAACTAGTGAATTGTAGAAATTGGCGGCGTTTAATATGTGTCATAAGATTTTGGATTTTTAATTAAATGTCAATGATGTCAGGCTTTGTACTCTGATACTTTAGTTACATCAAAGTAGTATATTTCTAGCTGTTGGGAGGATATGCCAAAAATCAGGCTAAAATTTGGCAGGAGTCCAATCACCAGAAGGGATAAAAGCAGCCCAGTAAAATGGATGTTGATATTCTTGGGACTTCAACATTTCTAATTGCGTCTGTCGCAAGGCTTCGGAACGTCCCTCATTTTGGATTAGTTGCTGGTAATATTTCACCATTAGTTCTTTTGTACCTACATCGCTGACATTCCATAAACTAATTAGTTGACTCTGGACACCAGCTATCACAAAAGCACGACGTAAACCATACACCCCTTCGCCATTGGTTGTGTTACCTACGCCAGTCTGACAGGCGGAAAGTACGACTAATTTAGTACCTGATAAATTTAAGGAAGATGCTTCTAATGCAGTTAGTACACCATCTTCATCACCACTGCGACGGTTGTTAAACCCAGCTAACGCAATACCGGAACGTAATAGGGGATTTTCCAGGTTTCTACTCACTCGCTGGCTAGAACCAGGTTTGACGATGATTCCACGATTTCCCACGGCTAAATCATAAGTATCGGGAATTTCTATTTTTTCGTCAGTCAAAAAGAAGCCGTGGGTAGCGATATGGAGAATGCTAGGCGATCGCATTTGTTTGAGGGCGTTTTCTGTGGCTTGATTTCCTGTTAACAGTTTTACATTTATACCTCTTTGTTTCAGTATAGGTAAAATCGCATCTGCTTCTTGCTTTGTTCCCTGTAAGGGACTAAATGTGAGTCTGTTGATTTCTGAGGAGCGTTTTAAATCTTCTTTTGTACCTGGAGGTATAGGTGCGTTATTTACCGCATTATTAAAATCAATATTCGCCATCATCACTGGTGGTTGAACACTAGATGGCTGATTAGATAATCGCAGTAAGTCACGCCCTGTCGTTAAATAATTAATAGTATAATTTTCTACTAAATAGCGGTTATTTTCATCTACTAAGGCCGCAAAGGGAATTAAATTAAGTTGGCTGTCGGGAGAAAGTAGCAATTTTCGCTTGTCACCCAACAATTTGCGGATGGGTTGCATTAATTGGGTATCCAGACGACGCGCAACTGGTTTAACATCGCGGGATTTGCTTTGCAGAACTGTACCAAATTCGGCTATTTCGCGATCAATGGTTTCTGCTTCTCCTAAATCTACCCATTGGATTGAGCCTTGGGATGTCAGAATGTAGGCAGCATAGCGAGGTTTACCATAGCGATCGCTTCGTTTTGCTCCTTTGATGTTGGTTAAGGGTTTATACTGAACAAATTCTACTAAAGCTGTATCCGCAGGTATCAATTTTTGTACTGTTTCAATGGTTACAGGTTGGGTTGTGATGCGAAATTCCGCGCTGCGTTTAGAGAGTTCTGCTTCTAAATTCTCGGCTTTAGTCTTCAGTTGGGCAATTTCTTGGCGATATTGGGTATTCGTAAAATTACTATTTCTGTTGTATAAAAGTCTTGCAAGCTGGGAGTTAGTGCTGGAAAGTTCGTCAAATAATTTTTGGTTTTCCGGGGTAAGATTTTGTCGCAACCAGTTTCGACTATCGCTCTCGACATCAAGTATGCGTCCTTTGCGACGGAGGATTGTGGTTAAAGCTAGGTTTGCTGCTTGGGGGTTATTGGGTGCTGACTGGAGGTGGGAAGATATTGCAAAATCACCTGACTCTACAAGTAACGCCATATAATTTTGTTTTTGGCGTTCCGAACCAATACCAAGGATAATATTGAGATTGCGATCGCCTATTTCTAAACCACGCTTTCTCAACTCAATTGCACGGGATGTATCACCTTGGGCATTGTAGTACAAAGCTTGTATTCCCAAGTTATTCGCAAAATCGGGGTGTTCAGAACCAAAGATACTTTCTGTGATGTCAAGAGATTTTTGAGTGAGTTCTATTGCTTTTTGAGTGTTACCCAAAACAAAGTAAGTCCAAGCTTGGTTGCTCAGATTAATTGCGACTTGAGTATGTTTAGTACCATAGGCTTTCTCGTAAATTGCTAAAGAACGTTGTAAGAGTTTAAGGGATTCCTGATGCTTACCCTGCACATTATATAAACTTGATAGATTATTTAAACTGAGAGCAACATCGGGATGATTGGAGCCAAATATTTTTTCTCTAATCTCTAAGGCACGTTTGATAAATGGTTCAATTTGAATATTTTCTGTTGGTTCACCAAATATTTCTTTATTGTAGTATAGCACCGCCAAGTTATCAAGATTTATAGCAACTTTCGGATGAAATTTGCCAAATATTTTTTCATTAATAACTAAAGCACGATCATATAAAATTTCAGCTTCTCGATTATTTCCTAAATTTTCATAAATTGCAGCTATATTATTTAAATTTTGACTTATATCTGGATGCTCATTGCTAAATGTTTTCTGATTTATTGTTAAAGACTTTTGAGCATAATCAAGAGCTTTTGAATAATTACCTTGTTCTTTATATACTCCAGAAAGATTATTATAACTTTGAGCAACTAAGTAATGTTCAGAACCAAATACTTGACTGCGAATTTCTAAAGCACGCTGATATTTATCTATAGCTTCTGGATAATTACCTAAATCTTGATACACATTAGCAATATTATTTAAACTTGTAGCAATAAAGTAGTGTTCGGAGCCGAATTTTTTCTCATAAATTTTCAAAGCTGAATTGAATAATTTTAGTGCTTCTGTGTAATTTCCTTGCTCTCTATAGAGAACAGCAATATTATTCCAAGTGGTAGCAACATCTCGATGGTCAGAACCTAATACTTGGGTGCGAATTTCTAAAGCATCTTGAAACAGTTTCAATGCTTCTGTATAGTTGCCTTGTTCTTGATAGACAGATGCTAAATTGTTAAGGATTAGAGCAACGCTTGGATGTTGGAAACCAAATACTTTCTCAGTTATTAGTTTGGCACGTTTATAGTAATTAATAGATTCCTGATATTGAGCCAACTCTTTATAGATACCTGCTAAATTATTCATACTTTCAGCAATAGATGGGTGTTCTGAGCCAAATATTGTTTGACGAATTGCGAAAGCACGTTGATAATTTTTCAGTGCTTCTGAGTAGTTCCCTTGTTCTTGATATAAAATTGCCAAATTATTGAGAGTAAGAGCTACTTGAGGATGGTCTGGTACTAATACCTTCTCGTTAATTGCTAGAGCTTGCTGATAGTGTTTAATTGCATCTGAGTACCTTCCTTGTATTTGATAAGAAAAAGCCAAATTATTTAGGCTGAGAGCGACATCTGGGTGTTCAAGACCTAGTATCTTTTGTTTAATCTTTAAAGCACGTTCAAATAGAGATAATGATTCTGTATAATTACCTTGTTCTTGGTATAAATTAGCCAAGTTGCCAAGATAGGTAGCATATTCAGGATGTTCAGTTCCAAAAGATTTTGCAAATATTTTCTCAGAGCGTTGGTAAAGTTGCAACGCTTCTTGATATTTTCCCTGTTTTTTATAAACTAAAGCTAAACCGTTGATAATTCTAGCAACTTGAGGATGTTCAATTCCAAATTGATTTTCACTTATTGTTTGCGCTTTTTTATATAATTGAATTGCTTCTTGATACTTTCCCCGGTTTTGATATAAACCAGCCAATTTTTGCAGAGATGATGCAAAATTTTCAGTGCTAAAACTGAGATATGCTGCTTCCTCTAAAAGTTTAGCATTTACTGCTTTTGCATATCGTTTCTCAGCTATTGTTAAAGAACGCTTATATAGTTCTTCTGCTTTCTGATAATTTCCTAACTCTTCATAAGAATTAGCAAGATTACTCAAGGTTTTAGTTATTTGAGAACTTTCATCACCCCAAGTTTTTTTCGTTATTTCTAGAGATTTTTCATACAAGATAATTGCTTCCTTGTTGTTCCCTAAATAACTATAGACAATAGCGATATTATTTAGAACACTAGAATATTTATCTGCCTGAGAATCAAGATGATTTTCATAAATTTTTCTAGCGCGTTGATAATACTTTAATGCTTCTTGGTATTTAGCTAAATCCGCATAAACATGACCAACAAAATTAAGGCTTAGTGCCACATCTGGGTGTTCAGAACCAAGATTTTTTTCTCTGATTGCTAAAAGACGTTGATAATAGGATAATGCTTGATTGTATTTACCTCGATCGCGGTAAAAATTTGCTAAATTAAAGACATTATCTGCAATTTTTATACTATCCTGACCATGTAACTCAGAATTTATTGCTAAAGCACGTTGAAAAAATGACTCAGCCTGAGCGTAGTTTTTTTGTAATTCATTTATTTGCCCAAGACTGAGAAGCATTGAAGCTTCGCGTTCTTTTTGATTGGGTATTTTTTCATAAAGTGCTAAAGCTTCCTGACAACTATCTATTGCTTGTTTATGTTGTGTCATCAAGGAATAAGTATCGCAAAGAGCGCCAAGATTACCAGCTATATCTTTAGGTTCTTTTAATTGTCGAGAAATAGCCAAAGCTTGCTGATAATATTCTAATGCTTTGGGATAATCTTCTAATTGTAATCTGTATACACTTCCTATTAAAGACAAAATTGTTTCTTGTACGGCAGGTTGTTTAAGCTGTTGATACATTCCTAATGCTTTCTCAAAAAAATCCAAGGCAAGCTTTGATTTTTCTTGTTCATTATAAATTAAACCAATAGCAAGTAAAGTTTCGGCTTCAGCTTCGCGATTTTTCAGTTTTTGATGAATGGGTAAAGCTTGCTGATAATAATCTATTGCTTGGGGATATTGTTTTAACTTGTGGTGAGATAATCCCATTTGATTGATTATAGAAGCTTCTTCAGAAAGATTTCCGCCTTTTTTGATGATTATTAATGCAGGTTGATAGAATTGAAGGGCTTTATCTTCTTGATTCAAACCTTGATAAACTAAGCCGTTGAGGGTTAAAGCTAGTGCTTCTGCACGAAGATTTTTGACTTGGCGACTAAGTTGTAAAGCTTGGTTGAGTAACTCTAAACCTGTTTCGGTTTTACCTAAAGCTCTATTTACTAAACCTAATAAAGCAATAGTTTCAGGTTCATAAAAACTGTCTTTAATCTGCTGTCGAATTTTTAAAGATTCTTGCAGTGGTTCTACCGACTCTTGGATTTTACCCTGAGCAATATAAACAACACCAATATTAGTTAGTGTTTCACCCTCCCCTTTCTTATCATTTGTTTCCTGGCGTATAGTCAAAGCTTTTTGAAAGGTTTCTAGTGCTTTTGAATATTCTTTTAATCCCTGATAAGTTTCACCCAGATTATCTAATACGTTACCTTCACCTTGGCGATTATTCAGCTTTTGATAAATAGCTAATGCTGGAGTTAATGCTTTCTGTGCTTCTGGATATTCGCCTAATGAGTTATACACTTCACCCAAATAATTTAATGCTTCTGCTTCACCTAAAGAATCTTGTTGTTTTTGTCGCAGTGCTAAAATTTGTTTAAAATTTTTCTCTGCCTCCCTGAGTTTATATTCATGTAGCTGTGTGATTCCTGCTTGCAATAATTTATCTGTAGATGTTGCTTGAATAGGAGAGGGAATTGAGTTTTGAGTAATAATTTCTTGTTTTGAGGAAAAAGCTGCTTCGGTTATTCCACTGAATAAAACTGTCAGAATAATATATGTGCCTACTCGGAGAATTAACAAGTTAAATTTAGCGTTGGTTTTCACTGATTTTTTAGGAGATGATATATTTTGCATGAATTTGTGATTGTGAATCGTTAGTAAAATTTGTCTTTTTTATCGTACATTCAGGGGTTTAAATCCCCAAACGAAAATGTCTTGAATTTTGAATTTTGAATTTTGAATTGTTAAGCGGGTTGATGATGTATATTTCTAATTGTTGGAAGGATATGCCAAAACTGAGGCTAAAATTTAGCAGGAGTCCAATCACCAGAAGGGATGAAAGCAGCCCAGTAAAATGGATGTTGGTATTTTTGGGAATTCAACATTTCTAATTGTGTCTGTCGCAAAGCTTCAGAACGTCCTTCATTTTGGATTAGTTGCTGGTAATATTTCACCATTAGTTCTTTAGTTCCCAAATCATCAACATTCCAGAGACTAATTAACTGACTTTGGGTACCAGCCATCACAAAAGCACGACGCAAACCATATACCCCTTCGCCATTGGTGGCTTTACCCACACCAGTTTGACAGGCGGAAAGTACAACTAATTTAGTACCCGATAAATTTAGGGAAGATGCTTCTAAGGCTGTCAGTACACCATCTTCATCACCACTGCGACGGTTGTTAAATCCAGCTAACGCAATACCAGAACGTAAGAGGGGATTTTCAAGATTCTTATTCGCCTGACGATTGGAACCAGGTTTAACTATAATTCCACGATTTCCCACAGCTAAATCAAGAGTATCTGGAAAGTCTATTTTTTTATCGGTGAGAAAGAACCCGTGAGTAGCGATATGTAAGATACTAGGTGACTGTAATTGTTTGAGAGTATTTTCTGTGGCTTGGTTACCTGTTAGGAGTTTGACATCTTTTAATAAGGGGGTAATGGCTTCGGCTTCTTCCTTTGTTCCTGGTAAGGGTGAGAATTTTAGTCTGTCAAATTCCGAGGAAGGTTTTGCTTGGCGATCGCCTTTTTCTGACACAGATAAGTTACTTGCAGCATTACCAAAATCAATATTTGCCATTACCACAGGGGTTTGACGGCTGGGTGCTTGATTTGATAAGCGCAGTAAGTCACGCCCTGTTGTTAAATAATTAATAGTATAATTTTCTACCAAATAGCGGTTATTTTCATCTACCAGCGCAGCGAAGGGAATTAGATTCAGCTGGCTGTCGGGAGAAACTAGCAGTTTTCGCTTATCTCCCAATAGTTTGCGGATAGGTTGCATGAGTTTGGTATCCAAGCGACGCGCAATTGGTTTAACATCGCGGGATTTACTTTGCAGGATGTCACCAAATTCAGTAATTTCTTGATCAATCGCTTCCGCTTCCCCTAAATCTACCCATTGTGGTGCGCCTTGGGATGTCAGGATATATGCAGCATAATGGGGTTTACCATAGCGATCGCTCTTTTTTCCAGCTTTGGGATTGATTAAGGGTTGATACAGCGTAAATTCTACTAAAGCTGCATCAGCAGGTATTAATTTTTGCACTGATTCAATTGTGGTGATTTGAGTGACAGTGCGAAATTCGCTGCTACGTTTAGAGAGTTCTGCTTCTAATTTGTCATACTCAGCCTGGAGTTTTGCAAATTCTTGACCAAAGTTACTAGATTCAGTGTACGTGAGTCTTGCCAGTTGGGAACTGATGGTTGTGAGTTCGTCAAATAATTTTTGGTTTTCTGGAGTAAGGTTTTGTTGTAACCAGCTACGATTATCGCTGAGAACATCAAGTATGCGTCCTTTCCGGCGAAGAATTGCGGTGAGAGCTAGTTTTGCAGCTTCGGGATTATTGGGTGCTGACTGGAGGTGTAAGGAAACTGTAATGTCGGTTGACTCATTAACTAACGCCATCATATAGTTTTGTTTTTGGCGTTCTGAACCGATACCAAGAATAATATTGAGGTTGCGATCGCTAATATCTAAACTGCGATTTCTCACTTCAATGGCACGGTTTATATCACCTTGAGCATGGTACACGTAAGCTTGTAATCTCAAATCTTTAGCAACACCAGGATGTTGGGAGCCAAAAACACTTTCTGTCATCGAAAGGGATTTTTGCAATAGTTCAAGTGCTTTTTGATTATTTCCTAAAAGAAAATAAGTCCAACCTTGGTTACTTAAATTTAGTGCAACTTGGGGATGATTAGTACCATATACTTTTTCCCAAATAGCTAAAGAACGTTGTAAAAGTTGAAGAGATTCTTTATACTCGCCTTGGTTATTATACAAATTAGCTAAATTATTGAGACTAAGAGCCACATCAGGATGATTTACTCCAAATACCTGTTCTCGGATTTTTAAAGCACGTTTCGTTTCTGTTTCTGCCTCAGTCGTCTTTTCGAGGTGATAATAGGTATTTGCAAGATTGCTAGAGATTGTCGCAACCATCGGATGATTGCTGCCAAATACCTTTTTGTTGATTCTTAAAGCTTGTTCATATAAAGCTTCAGCCTCTTTATCATTCCCCAAGTCACTATATAAGTTAGCCAAATTCTGAAGTGATTGAGCAACCAAAGGATGCTCATCATTAAATTCTTTTTTGTTAATTTCTAAAGCTTCTTGATATAACTTTAGTGCTTCTGGATAATTCCCTTGAACTAAGTACGTACCAGCTAGATTATTGAGGCTATATGCTATCTGAGGATGTTCTTTACCAAATACCTTTTCGTTAATTGCTTTAGCGCGTTGGTGTAATTCTAGAGTTTGCTTATAATCAGCCAAGCTTTTGTAGATTTCAGCTAGATTATTGAGGCTTGTGGCAACATCAGGATGTTCTGTACCAAATGCTTTTTCTTGAATATATAAAGCGCGTTGGCTAAGTTTTTTTGCCTCTACATAATTACCTTGCTCTGCGTAGAATAGACTTAAGCTGTTAAGAGTATTAGCAACATCGGGATGTTCAGAACCTAATATTTTTTCTCGTATGGCTAAAGCACTTTTAAATAAAGTAAGGGCTTCTTTATACTTACCCAAGTCATTGTAAGTACTAGCCAAATTACTAAGATTTCTGGCACTGTTAATATTTTCGATACCAAATACTTTATTGTTGATAGTGAGAGCGCGTTGATGTAAGCCTATTGCTTGTTGATATTTTGCCTGTGTAACGTATATCTCTGCTAAATTATTTAGGCTATTAGCAACATCTGGATGTTCGGAGCCTAATCGTTTTTCTCGAATAGCTAAAGCACGTTGATGTAAAGAAAGGGCTTCTTGATATTTACCTTGGTCTTGATATACACTAGCCAAATTATTCAAGCTACTAGCAATATCTGGATGTTCCTCACCAAATATTTTCTGACGAATTTCCAAAGCACGCTTATATAGAATCATTGCTTGCTGATAATTACCTTGCGTACTATACAGCCCACCAAGATTATTTACACTAATTGCAACTAATGGATGTTCATTACCAAATACTTTTTCACGAATGGCTAAAGCACGTTGAAATAAAACTTGCGCTTCTGTATATTTTCCCTGTGCTAAGTAGATATTGGCTAAATTGTTGAGGTTGGAAGCCACTTGAGGATGCTCCGCCCCCAGAATTTTCTCATTAATAGCTAAAGCGGTTTTTGTTAGGGATAGTGCTTCTTTATATCTTCCTAAATCTTTATACGCAGAAGCGAGATTATTCATACTTAAAGCAACATCTGGATGTTCTTTACCAAATGCTTTTTCATTAAGAGATAAAGCACGTTGATGAAGTTTGAGGGATTCAGTATAATTTCCTTTATCTTGATATAAGTTAGCTAAATTATTAAGACTACCAGCTACCACACCAGCTAGAGAGTTAATTCTATAGGCATGTTCGCTCAGTTGAGCAGTTAGTGCATTTTGGTATAGCTGTTCGCGGATTTTTAAAGCACTTAGCCAAGTTTTCTCAGCTTCATCATAATTACCTAAGTCTCTATAAGCTGACGCTAGGTTATTAAGCTGAACTGCTAGGTTAAAATCATCCCAAAAGTCTTTCTTTAAATTTTTTTCTGCGATTGTTAAGGCACGTTGATAAAGTTGTAATGCTTCTTGATAATTTCCTAACCCAGTGTATATATTAGCTAAATTATTTAAGGAAGAAGCAACATCTGGATGTTCTAAACCCCGAAGTTTTTGAATAATGGTAAGAGCGCGTTGACCAACTTTTAGTGCTTCTGGATAATTAACCAATTTAATATAAAGACTGGTCAATTGATTCAAACTGTTAACAACCTCTATATTTTCTTGACCAAGATGCTTTTCTTGAAGTGCTAGAGCGCGTTGAAAATATGGTAAAGCTTCTCGATACTTACCTTGATTGTTGTATAGATAACCTAATGTTTTAATATTTTTTACTATTTCAATACTCTCTGAACCATATAAAACCTGCCGACGTTTGAGTACTTGTTGATAATATGATTCTGCTTGAGAATAATTTTGTTGGCTTTCATATAATAATCCTATGTAGTCTCTAATATTAATCAATTCTTCCTCTGGTCTTTTGATTTTATCAAAAATAGCTAAAGCTTGCTCACAACTATCACTTGCTTCTTTATATTTTTTCCAATCATAGTAAAGATTACACATTCCATAAAGAATAATACCTTTATATAAAGGTAATTTATTTACTTGAGCAATTGATAAACCTTGCTGATAGTAATCAATAGCTTTTGGATATTGCTGTAGATTGTCGTAAGCCAGTGCTACTGACGCAAGCAAACCTAATTGTGCTGGTAGATTATTGAGTTCTTTAAAAATTATCAGTGCTTGCTGGTGGAAATCTACAGCTTGATCAAATTTTTTCTGCTGGTTATAAATATCAGCTACCTGACTGATAGCTTCTAATTCTAATTCTCGCTGCTTGAGTTGTCGGAAAATTTTTAAAGCTTGCTGATATGATGCTAAGGCTTTATCATATTGTTGCTGCTTATTGTAAATTGATGCAATATTAAGAAATATTTGGGCTTCTTCAGCAGGATTTTTTTGTTTTTGATAAATAGCTAATCCTTTCTGAGCTATTTCTAAAGATTGCTGACTATATTCAACTGCTTTTTTAGGATTTTTTAACTGATTATAAGCATCTGCAATATAAGCAAGAAGTTTCATTTCTTCCAATACATTACCGCTTTGTCTAGCGAGTACAAGTGCTGGCTGCATATACTCTATTTGTTTGTCAAGTTGTCTTGAAAAAATATGCACAGTTCCTGCTGACATTAGTGCAATACTTTCAGCTTTAGGATTTTTTACCTGACGACTAAGCTTTAAAGCCTGATTTAACATTTCAAAACTTTTGTCAATGTTACCTAATGTATAATGGCTTAAACCCAATAAAGCGATTGTTTCTGGTTCGTTAAAACTATCTTTAAGTTGTCGTCGAATAGATAGTGATCGCTCTAAAACTTCTACAGCCTGAGAAAAGTAACCTTGATTTATATAAACTGCACCAATATTACTTAAACTACCTGCCTCACCCTTAATATCTTTAATTTCTCGCCAAATAATCAAAGCTTTTTGAAAATTATCCAACGCTTTAGAATATTGTTTAAATCTACTGCAAGCATTACCAATATTATCTAAAGCTGCTGCTTCTTGTGAACGATTATTTAATTTTTGAGCAATAGTCAATGCTTCTTGAGAAAATTTTAAAGCCTGTGTTGGTTCACTTAATAAACTATAAACTTCACCCAGATAATTAAGAACAATAGCAGTTCCAGCCGCATCATTTTCTTGTCGTCTTTGCAATAATACTTGTTGAAAGGTTTTTTCTGCTTCTCTAAGTTTATATTCGCGTAGCTGTTTGATGCCTAACTGCAATAAATCATCAGTTGAATTGGCTTGAGGAGTGGCACTTACAAGTGAATTTTGAGCAATAACTTGTAGCTGAGAATTAATTGCTGTAGCTTCTGGTATCCCACTTAATAATCCGGCAATACTAACAATTAATCCAACTCTCAATATTGTAAGATTAAATTGATTACCTGTGATGATAAATTTTTGCATTGTATCTGGTTTCATATATTTAGCTCTATTTTTGTGAGTATCATAGCCGATTGAATGATGACTACATTTATTCCGCTTCTCCGATGAGAGTAAAAGCAGCCCATTGCGAAGGATTAGAATATTTTTTCTTAGTAGTCAGCATCGCATTTCTTAACGCAGTGGCTTTGTCAAGTTTCTGTTGCAAATTTTGATAAAATTCAGTCATCAAAAAAGCGGTTGAACCATCATCTACAGCCCATAAAGAGACAATTACGCTGGGTGTACCAGCACTAATTAAAGAACGAGATAAGCCAATAACACCATCACCAGTTATTCGACCTCTACCTGTGTCGCAAGCACTGAGAACAACCAAATCAGCGTTGATTTTCAGATCGAGAATTTCTTCTGCTGTCAGTAGTCCATCGTCCTTTTTATCTTCCTTGCTGAGAGGTGATGAGAGAGAGCTTAAATTTTCAGGGGTAAGAGTGAGCTTTCTTTGGGAAGGAGCTAATGCGATCGCACTATCCAATCCTCGAATATCATCAAATAAGCCGTGGGTGGCAAAATGGATGATTCCCGCTTGGGGTAAACGTTGCACAATCGCTGCTTCTGTTGCGTCATTACCAATCAAAGCTTGGGTGTTAAATAAAGATGCGATCGCTTTTGCTTCCTTCTCAGCGCCAGGTAAAGAAGTTAATTGTTGCGGTTTATCCCCAATTTTTAAGGCAACCTTTGGCATAGTAGGATTACCTACAATTAATGGAGAGGTGAAATTTGCTCTTGTTGAGACAGTTCGTGACTGCTGTTTTCCCTTTTGACGTTGCTGACGGGTTAAATCTAAAACCTGAATTGAGGGTGAGGTGAGAATAGTATGTTTTTCGATCAGGTATTTACCATCTTTGTCTTGTAATGCAGGGAAGGGTACAAGAAATAAAGAATTTTGAGGTATGAAGATTACCTTGTCCGTTTCTTTTTTAGGTAATAAGTCAGCAATAGGATTAATTAATAATTGATGTAGTCGTTTCAAATTGTTTTGCGCTTCACCTGGACTTGGTTTATGAGATACTCGAATACCACGACTTCTGACACCGATTAATTGACGGCTAATTTTAACTAATGCTTCTAAATTTGTATTTTCTTTTTGCCACAAAGATTTAAGGTCAGCTTTGCGGAATGTGACTTCACCTGTAGATTTTATCACCCAAATATATAGCTCTGATTCTTTGTTTTTTTGTCTACCTGCTACTTTGAAGTCATCAGTAATAATTGAATATTGTACCAATGTGGCGTTTTGGGATTTAGCAGTTTGTTTAATTTGGTAAATATTTGGTGGGTTGGATAATTGTTCTTGAGGTTTAGAAGATACTTGAGAAGCGAGCAACTCTACAAAGGCACGTCCTCTTCCTCGCTCGGCTATTTCTAGCCCTTTATCTGTCTTATTTTGAGCAATCAGAACTTGTTGTAAAATTCGATAGATGCTACTCTGCGTATCAAAAAAAGAAACTTTATCATTATCTTTTAATTCTCGATCTCGCAGAGATTCTAATACTTTTATTCCCTCAAATAAGATACTTTCTGCTAACTTGAAATTTCCCTGTTTGTAGTAAGTAAGCCCTAGATTGTTAAGTGCAGCGCCCTCACCTCTACGGTCGTTTATTTTTTGAGATATTTTCAACCTTTGCTGTTGATACTCAATGGCTTTAGGGTAGTCTCCCAGACTATAGTAGGTATTACCAAGACCACCCAGCGTATTACCCTCACCCAGACGGTCTTGTATTTCTTGAGTGATTTTCAGACTTTGTTGTTGGTACTCAATGGCTTTGGGGTAGTCTCCCAAAGCAAGGTAGGCAATACCCATGTTTGCCAGTGATTGACCCTCCCCTTGGCGGTTTTGTATTTCTTGGGCAATTTTCAACCTTTGCTGTTCATACTTAATCGCTTTGGGGTAGTCTCCCAAAGCAAGGTAGGCAATACCTATGTTTGCCAGTGATTGACCCTCCCCTTGGCGGTCTTGTATTTCTTGGGCGATCGCTAAACTTTGTTGGTGGTACTCAATCGCTTTTAAGTAATTTCCTAAACTATGGTAAACAACACCGAGATTTCCTAGTGCTTGCCCTTCTCCTAAACGGTATTTGATTTCCTGGGCAATTTCCAAGTGTTTTTGATGATACTTAATAGCTTTAGGGTAGTCTCCCAGATCATTGTAAATACTACCGAGATTACCAAATGCAGCACCCTCCCCCTGACGGGATTTAATTTCTTGGGCAATTTTCAAGTTTCGCTCATGATATTCAATAGCTTTGGGGTAGTCTCCCAGACTATAGTAAGCATTTCCCAGACCACCGAATACAGCACCTTCTCCTTCGCGGTCTTTAATTTCTTGAGCGATTTTCAGGCTTTGCTGATGGTATTCAATGGCTTTGTGATAATCTCCCAAACTATCGTAAGTATTACCAAAATTGTAGAGTGCAATACCCTCGATTTTACTATCTTTAATTTCTCGCAAGATTGGCAAACTTTGCTGATAATATTCAATGGCTTTGCGGTAATCTCCCAGAAAATGGTAAGCCACACCTAAATTTAGCAGTGTTTTACCCTCTCCTTGACGGTCTTTTATTTCGCGGTAGATTAACAGTGCTTGCTGCCAAGATTGTAATGCGGTGGTGAATTGACTGCTTTGCAGTTGCTCACGACCTTGCTGCATCACTTTCTCTGCTTCCGCTTTACGGTCAGTATTAGTCTGTGCGAATATCTGCGATGCTACTGGTAAATTAGAACTAGAAGAAATTGAATCTTGAACAAAAGTAGTATTTTTTTGACTTTTCTGTTTTTTTAATGGCTGAGGTGATTTTAAATCATCATTAGCGTTAGCCGTCAAGCGAGATGACAATAATTCTACAAAAGCTCTAGCGCGACTACGTTCGGCTATTTCTAAAGCTGCATCAATTTTATTCTGAGCAATGAGGACTTGTTGCAGAGTATTATATGTATTACGCTGAGTTTCATACAATGAAACTTTTTGATTATCACCCAATTTACTATCTCGAAGAGATTCTTTTATTTTCAATGATTCGATGAGAGTTCTTTCTGCTAAAGCTAACTGACCCTGTTTGTAGAAAATATTGCCTAAATTATTTAGTGTCTTTCCTTTGCTAAGAAGGTTGTTTGTCTCCTCTGCAATTAATAAAGACTGTTGTAAATAATCAATAGCTTTTGGATAATTTCCCTGTTCAGCGTAAACATTACCCAAGTTTAATAAGTCTGTTCCCTCACCTCGACGGTCTTGAAATTCTCGTGAAATTCTCAATCCCTGTGTTAAATACTCAACGGCTTGGGTGTAATTTCCCTGTTTCCAGTAAGCCCGACCTAAACCATTAAGTGCTGAAAGTTCAGCATAAGGACGTTTGAGAACCCGGAAAATTTTCAATCCCTGTTGGAAATACTCAATTGCTTTCGGATAATCTCCCTCATACCAGTAAATCTCCCCCAATTCTTGTAAGGCACTCCCCTCATGTAAATCATCTTTGACTTCTCGTGCTATTTTCAATGACTGCTCTACATATTCAATTGCTTTTTGATAATCTCCCAATTTGCGATACACATTACCCAAGTCCAGTACTGCATTACCCTCCATCTGCTTGTTTTTTAATTGCGTTGAAATTATTAAGCTCTGCTCTGCATACGCAATTGCTTGTGGATAATTCCCTAGCCCTGAATAAGCAGCACCAAGATATGAAAGTATCCAAAATTCGATTTCAGGTTTTTTGATCGAGCGTATAATCGCTAGAGACTGTTGAAAGTATTCAATCCCTTTCGCATAATTTCCCAAGTTGGTATATACATCACCAAAAGCTGACAATGCCAAGGCCTCCCCTCGACGGTCTTTTATTTCCCGATAAATTTGAAGTGCTTGTCCATGAGACTTTAAAGCTAACTCAACCTTACCGAATCGACGATAATCGAATCCTTCGTTCAAAAGTCTATCAGCCTCCGCTTTACGCTCAGTATTAGTCTGCGCCAAAACCTGTGATGCAGCAAACACCATCGGAAAACTAGAACCCAAGGAAGTCGAAACAACAGCCAACAGACAAAAAAATACACCTAGTCCAATCTTGCAGGAACGCATCGTCATACCTCACACCACCACTACAACAAACCAATCAACGTAAAAGCAGCCCAATCTTGAGGATTTGGATACTTTTTCATCGTTTCCAGCATCGCTTGATGTAACGCACCTGCTTTATCCGTATTTTTACTCAAATTACCATAAAATCCGCTCATCAGTGTCACTGTGGATATATCAGAAACATCCCATAGCGAACCTATGACACCATCACCTACAATCCATCCCCAGGCTATATCACAACCAGTCAAGACAACTAAATCTGCTTTAAAGTTGAAATTTTGGATTTCTTCAGTCTTGCTAGAAATGTAGTGTGGCAAATGATTTTTTGATGTTTTAATCATGTTTATGCCAGGTACAATCTTGTTGTGATTATTGATAAATAGTGGTGCATATAGCCTGACAGGATTCTAGAAAAATGCTGGCGTAATGCACCTGAGAATTGCATTGTTAAATCCAAAGTCTATAACTCAATCACAAACAAGCTTTAAGCTGTATAAATTTCTTTCAATACATTTAATGCTTGTTCAGCAGCTTGAGAATTTCCTTGTTTTTGATAAAGTTCAGCAGCTTTTTCTAAATCAACCTTTGCTGCATCTGTTTGAGCTAAATTAGCTAAAGCAATCCCGCGCCAAAAATAAGCGTGAGCAAATTCTGGTTCCATTTTGATGGTTTGCTCAAAATCTGCAAGCGAGTCACGATATTTTTCAAGTTTAACTTGAGCAAAGCCTCTACCAAAGTAAGGATAAGCAGAATTAGGGTTAATACGTATCGCTTGCTCAAAATCTCCAATTGCTGTTTCATATTGCTCTAAATGACTGTAAGCAAATCCCCGAAATATGTAAGCTACGAAATTATTTACATCAATTTTCAAAACTGAATTACAACCTTCGATTGCTGCTTGAAAATCTCCTTTTTCTAAATCGGCTGAGATTTGAGTTAATAGCGCATCTACATTATTGTTATTACGAGCTTTGGGGGAAGAATTGATTTCAGATAAGCGTTCGATTATAGGTAGTTTTAACTGAGGCTTCAATTCAGTTTTTGCCCGTGTAATCAGCAATGGATTAGACTTACTTAAGCTTTCAGCTAAAGTTGTGGAAGGAACAAGCATTGTTCCAAAAACTAAGATTACTGCTGCTAATTTTGAAAGTTTCATTTTGCTGACTCCTTAATATTTGTTGATGTTGGGTTGATTTTAGATGAATAAAATTTCACTCAGGTGAATAAATTCACTTGATGCGATCGCATTTTGCTTGCTCTCATGGATATGTATTTCTAGCGGTAAAGAGGATATGCCAAAATAAGTAATTTCTAACTTGAAGGCATCCTCTTTGTGCGCTCATTGATATGTATTTCTGAGGTTTGAGAGGATATGCCAAAATTAGATATTTTTTCTGGAAATCAGTTGTCAACTAATTCATCAAGTAGCCCAGAAGGCTTATATAATCAAGCTTGAGGAAATTTGAGATTTTTATTTTAAATTTTAGAAAGTATTTTTCTTTATACAGAGTTTTTATAGTCTGAAAAACTTGGTTGAAAAGGGGCATAAAAATAGAAAATACTCAGATGATGGATCTGAGTATCTCGTAAAAATATGATTGGCTAATTTTTCAAGACTTGTTACCGCACTCTGACTTAAGTTGTTGCGGAATATTTTGACGTATCTTAAGTAACTCTTTAGATGGGCTTTCTACGGAATAAGCTTGCTGTAAGGCATCAGCCCATAAATCTCGTTGTATAAAATAGTTAGCCTTGGCGAGTGCGATCTCTTCCGGGTTGGCTCCTTTGGCTTTCTGTTCCTCCTCCAAAGTTTTTAATTGATTAGTTATGTCGTGTCTGTCTTGTGCTTCCATGATCTGAAATTTGATATTTCCAGTTGCTATATCTCCGTCAAATACCACCCAATAATAAGTTTCACCTGGTTGTAGTGGTTCTCCTGTGTAACTGATAAATTGTTTACCTAGTGCTAATTGCTGAACCCATAAAGTTGTCTTCCTATTCTTCATCAAACCAACTTGTTGTACATTTCCTTCCCAAAGAAATAACGGGCGATCGCTCCAAATAACTCTGGCTTTATTTGGTGTATCCTCTAGTACATCTGGAGAAATCATACAAACAGGACTTGGTGCAGATGAATCACGAAGAGGACGACCAACAGCTTTACGCGGTTTAACAGGAGGTTTCGGTTTTGATAAAGGAAGGAAAATATTAACCCAAGATAAAAGAGAATTTGTTTGTTTCGTTTCTGCTTTTAAATTTAGGTTGAAAAATAAAGGCAAGCCAGTAATATTTATTGCTAAAATTAATAAATAAAACCGAATCTGATTGAAACTATTCATAAGCTTTTCTCCTTAAAAAGGCTGGCATTACGTACAACCAAATAATTAGTGATGGTAAGCTCCAAGGTAAAATTATCGCAATTGATGAAAGATAAATTTGTAAGCTTATTAAGCTATAAGCTACTGTGGATACACCTAATGATAATAAAATTTGTAATTTAAGGTGTGGATTTTTTTGTATTATAAAGTATAGGGTTTTACCCAATACAATAGCTATTAAAATTAGCCACAAATCAGGGATAGGTACAACCATTCTATTATTTAATAAATGATGTACTTTATAAGCATGAATTTCACCCCCAGTTAATACTTGATTGGTATTATCTGGATCTTCTAAACGTTGCCATAGTTCCAAAGCTGGAGGTAAATCAAAATTATCTTCACCATCTTTTGACATCCCTGCTTCACCATATCCCCCTGGTGCAATGATAACTATTTGATTTTCTAAATTAGCAATTTGGGGATTTTGCTTCTGATTTTCTAATAACTGCCAAGCCGGAATACTTCGATAGACTTGATTTGGCGGAATAGAAAAATCAACTATTGGGTGCAACCACATCTGACCAAAATAATAGCTAAATTCTGTTATTGGTTGTAAATTAATCCGTGCTGATGTCAAGCTAGTAATATTCTTTAGATGATTCTTTTGTAAGAATTGTTCAATCTGCTGGCTAAAGTCTGTTTTACTACTTAATTGAGGTTGTGGTGGTTGTTTAATTCTATCTTCAATAGTTGTATCAGCAACTGCAATCAAGCCTCGTTGTTTTTTATTTGTTATGGTAGCTGTCTGTAGTTCTAATTTTTGTAACTGATGTGAGATTGCTAATAAATTAGCAAAATATAATGGTTGAGATGAAGATTTATCTGATGGGGATAGCAGTTGCATATATCCCGGTAAAATATCAATTTCTCCTTGCAAAGTCCAATTAGGACTAGCAATTTCCGGTAATACTTTCAATCGATCGCCATTTAAGGCACTAGTTGTTGCCAAGACAAACCATGTCGGTTTTGATGATTTTACCCCCATCTGAAGGGTTTTAGCTAAGGCTTGGTCGTTTTCTTCTTGATGTCTATCTAATAAGTAATCAATCCCAATTACCTTAGCACCCCTCGTTTGTACCTTATCGATTAATTCAGCTAAGTATTGACGATTCATCGGTTTTGGGTTGGAAATTTTACGCTTTCTAATCGATTCTTCATCAATTTGGACTAATAAAACTGGGGGATTTTTAGTTAAATCATTTTGACCTGTCAATTGACGATAAATAGCTTGTGCTTTTAAACGCTGTGCTAATAAATTATTTTGTACAGGTAGTTGCGTACTAATAATAAATAAAGCTGAAAGAGCAATAGTTTCAATGCGAGATGGGCTGATTTTTCGCAAGTTATGAGCGAAACTATGTTTAAAGCAAAATAATTGAGCTTCTGGATGGAGAAATAGAGAAGGAATCAGATATGCGCTAGGATAAGTCAGATTTTCTTCTAGTTTTAGATACTGACAAGCTGATGTTAAAGCTTCTTGGACATCTTTATATTGAGCCAAACTTTGGAGAAAATGTAGAAAAAATTCCGAAGCGACTTTATTATGAATTGGTTCTCGCATTACTGCTACTTGACTTAAACCTAATTCAATTAACTTATTAGCAATACTTAACCCGTTACATGAATTAAATAAAGCAAATTGCAATCCTTTTTCTAAAGCTTGATTTAATAAAGGTATAATTTCACTAATTGATAAAGTAGTATTGGGAGCAATAGAAATTTCTCCACCTGTTAAAGCTGTTTCATTGCTATGGCCTGCAAATAATAAAAGATCCCATCCCAATTCTGAAGTAATAGCTGCTTTTAGCTCAGTTTTAAGTAGGTCAATACTTTTTCCTGGTTGCCATCCTAGAAATGTAATGTCTGCAATGCGTTTCAATTTTTGAATTGCTTTCTTCTCAGCTTGAAAATCTAAACCAGTATCATCACCTAAGATTACTAAAACTCTAGTTTTAGCACGATGAATATGATTAGGTTTTACTATTGATTTATGGATATTGATAGGACTACGTACAATATTAATTTTGCTAAAAGCAAAAGTAACTTCTGTACAAATCTCCCAAGTCTCCCAAGGTAAGCGTGCTAATTCTAAAGAATCACAAGTCAAGAAAAGATTAATATTTGCAGATTGAGAATTAGCCGAAGATAAAGAAAATTGAGTAATTACTGTTCTAATTTCATATAGTTCGCTACTACGCAACCAATTGTGAAATTCTGATAAAAATTTTGCTTCTATTTGAACTAATTTTGCGTGCCAATCAGGAGTTGGTGCTTGAAAAGTACCGGAATTTTCTACTCTTCCGCGTAACGCAGTCTTATAAAAACTGAGATAGGTGCGTTGCCATTCTTGATAGAGTAATGTCAGGTTTTCGGGATAGATAATTTTAGCACTGATACGTTGTGCTGTTCCCCAAGTTAATTCAAATAAGCAAATTTGTTCGATGCGTTGCACCTTAAGATGAAAGTTATTCATAATTTGTATTTAATTATTTATTAGTTAGCAGAGATGCAATTACTTGCATCTCTATTATTTTTTAAAGACCGTTACCAATTAAAATGAAAGGTGCCCAGTAGTAAGGATGCGAATATTCACTTTGATACTTTTCATTTCTTGAGGAGGTACCGGATGGTATATTCACTGTAATACCACGTCGTTCGGAGTCGATGTTGGTGGCGTTATTCCCTTTTAGTAAATCAAGTTGTGCTTGACGTAATGCTTCAGATTTCGTCATCTTTCTGGAGAGGTTTTTGTAAAATAACTGCATTAGTTCTGATGTACTGGGATCGTCAACTTTCCACAAAGATGCGATCGCAGCTTTAGCACCCGTTTGTTGCATCGCATAACCAAAACCTAAAATCTCTTTACCATCCCCAAAACCACCCAAAGCAGTTTCACAAGCACTCAATACAACTAAATCAACATTAGGTAGGTTCCAATCTTTTACATCTCCTAGAGTCACATATTTACCATCACCCAAAACAATTACAGATTCTTCTGGCTTTCCATCTACAAATGCTGCGTGAGTCGCAAGATGTACCACTGAGTAATCGTTCATTTGATACACGATACCTTGATTGAATTGATTATCTAAAAGTTTGGTGCTTCCAGAAATAGTTGCTATAATTTTATCTACTTCTTTTCCTGCATATCTCAATCCTTTAAAATTTGCTGTCTTTTTTCCAAGTGGAACACTGACATTGCGATTGATATCTGTAAATGCAGCAGCTAAAATTTCTCGTTTAGTTTGAGGTTTTGTATTTAAATCCATCAAACTCAAGGCTGTAATATTATTGATGTTAAAACGCTCAATTAGCCATTGCTTACTATCATGTAAAGCAGCTAGAGGAATATAACGTAATCTTTCATCGGGAGCAAAAATAATTGTTTTGGTTTTTGCTTCTGCTAAATCCCCCTCCAATGGTTGAATTAGCCATTGATAAAGTTTATTAGCATTGACTTTGGCATTAGTGCCAGGACTTTGCAAATCACGACGAAAATCTTCAATTGTTTTATTAAGTTCAGCTTCTGAAACTGCTACTGTACGACGAACTGGAGGAGCATAAGGAGTAAGTAATACTAGTTCCAAACGTTCTTTTAGAACCAAGGGATAAATAATTACAGCATCTTGTTGTAGCTCCTTTAAATTATCTTGTAAACTTCTTGCTTGTGCATCTGGGTCTAAATTCTTTCCTCCAGTAAGTTGACGTAATTCTTCAATTCGTTTTGCAACTTCTGGACTTTTGACAAATTGTCCGTATTCTTTTATAAGGTTTTCTTGCATTTTTCGCAACTCAACAATACGTTGTTTTTGCTTATTGTCACGCTCCTTTAGTGGGATAGTTTGTAATTGATTTAATTCCTTACCCAAGGCGATTTGTTTATCATTTAAAGTACTATTAATTGCTCTCGGTTTGCCGAAATACTCTTGAGCTTCTAGATATTTCAGTATTTCTATGATTGGCGTTGCTTCTGCTGTACGTCCTTGCTTTAATAATAAATCTGCATACTGGCGATATACTTGGGCTGGCGTAAATCCATCAAAATCGACAATTGTTTGGAAGAAAGATTTTTGTAAATCAGGTGTAATTTCTTGAATCCTACTTCGCACTACTTCAATTCGCTGAACTGCCTCTTGATAGTTTTTAATCGCTTCATTAGGTTGATTTAATTCAGCAAAAGTACGACCTAAGCCAGCATAAATACTAGAATCAGCACCTACAGCTTTTGCTTGAATCTTGATTGCTAATGCTTGCTTATATGTTTTAATCGCTTCTTGCTTTTTACCAAACTTACGCTGTAAACTCCCTATAAATGTAAGTACATCCTTTTCATGGCTAGGATTTTTCGACTTTCTTGCAAGTTCTAAGCTAGATTGGGCTGCTTCCATTGCTTTTGGTTCATTATTTAACTCACCATAGCCCAAAGTAAGTACAAGATTTCCCATAATTTCTACTGGGATTATTTTAGTTTTTGGTAAAATAGCTAAACCTCGATTCGTATATTCAATAATTTTTTGTGGTTGGTCTTTACCAAAATAGCTATAGGCAATAAGAAAGAAACTTACACCTTCAAACTGAGGATTTTTTATTTTTTGAGATAGGGTAAGTGATTGTTGGAAATATTCAGTGCTTTTTTGTTCATCTCCTAAAGTTTTGTAGAATAATCCCATTTCAATAAGAGTTGTCCACTCAGAACCAAAATCGCTATTTTGTTTAGCGATTGACAACATATTCTGGAATAATTCCAAAGCTTTCTTATAATTGCCTTGATTAGTATAAACTTGCCTTTGAATATTGAAAGCATCTATTTTCAAATTTGAATTTTTCGTTTTCTCTGCAATTACCAATATTTGCTTTGCAAAGTCTAAAACTTGCTGATAATCTCCCTTTCCAGCATAGGTAGCACTTATTTGTCTTAATCCCTGTGCTTCTAAATCAGAATTATTAATACTCCTCGCAATTTTCAAAGCTTGCTGGGTAATTTCGATTGCTTTTTGAAATTCTTGGATATTCTCGTATACATCGCCTAAACTAATCAATGCGTCAGCTTCCAATTTAGGCTTTTTCAGACTTTGCGCTAAATTTAAACGTTTTTGAGCAAATTCTAGAGCCTTATCATATTCTCCAAGATTCTTGTAGATTAAACTTAAAAGTCCTAAAGCATCTAGTTTGCTTCCTAAAGCATATTCTGGATTATTTTTAGGTACTTTTTGAATATCAATTTCTGCTGATTTTGTTAAAGCTTGCTGTGATAATTTAATACCTTCCTCATAATCTCCCAAAACATTATATGTAGAAGCAAGCCCTAATAAAGCTCTTACTTCCAAGAAAGGGTCTTTAAGTATACGAGCAATTTCTAACTCTCGCTGACCTATTTCAATTGCCTTGGTGCTATATCCCTGAGCAATGTAAACTCCACCTAGAAAAGATAAAGCATATTTCTCGGCTTTTAAATTTCCAGACTGTTTTGCAATTGTTAAACCTTGCTGAATAAATTCTTCTGCTTTTGCTAATTCTTTCATATTCAGATAAAAATTGCCTATGGAAGAATAAGCTTCACTTTGTATTCTCATCACTTCTTTTACTGCTGCTGAATCTTTGATTTCTCTGGCAATATCTAAAGCTTCTGGTACTAAGTTAAGCGTTTGATTGGCTTGGCTTATCGCACGAGAATAATCTTTCTTTCCTCCAGCTTCGATAGCACTTATCCCGTATAATTGCATAATTTGCAATAAAATATCCAATTGCACAGGACGGTTATTAAGTGGTTGTCGTTCAAGGGCTAATGCTTGTTGATAAAATTCAATAGCTTGCTCAAGTTGTTGTCTATTGAAATACACCCCTGCAATTTGGTTAATAATTTTAGCTTCTAGGAATTTATCCTTGACTTCTCTAGCGATAGGTAATGATAGTTCCAAAGGTGCGATCGCCTGTTCAAAATTACCTTGCAAACTATAAAGTGTTCCTATGAGGAAAAGAATTCTAGCTTCTTCTGATTTATTTTTCAATTCCCGCACTAAGGGTAAAGCCTGTTGATAAGATTCTAAAGCAAGCTCATAATTTTTTACTTTGTTGTAACTATTTCCTAGAGATACTAAAATCTCTAATTCAAGAGATTTATCTTTTACCTCACGAGCTATAGGTAAAGCTTGTTGATAAGTTTCAATAGCTTTATTATATTTCTCTTGCTTAAAGTAGGTATCTCCTATACTAGCGACAATACTAGCTTCAAAAGAACGTATTCCTGCTTCTTGAATGAGTGGTAATGATTGCTGAAAAATTTTCAATGCCTTGTCATATTCTTTTCTGTTAAAATAAGTAAACCCTATCTGCTGTAAACTCCTACCTTCCCAAGCACGGTTTCCAACTTCACGATTCGCAGCTAAAGCTTTATTCAACCAATCCAAACCATTAGTATTATCATCTATATTGTTGTAAGCTGCCGCTATTCTAAATAGAGTAAACCCCTCTTGAAATTTATCGCCTAATTCTTTATGTATTACCAGTGCTTGTTGTAAAAATTTTAAGCCTTTATCTTGTTGTTTCAAGAAACTGTAAGTCAAACCCATTCGACTCAGAGTAACTGCTTCCCCTGCTTTATCTTTAACCTCTCGACGAATTTCTAAAGCTTGCTGCAATGTTTTTAAAGCTTCCTCTTCTTTAAATAAAGCAAGGTAAACCCCACCAATGTTATCTAGGGTTTCTCCTTCTCCAGCACGATCTTTAATTTCTCTACGAATTGTCAATGCTTGCTGTAAAACTTCTAATGCTTTTTCCTGTTGGAGCAAACCGTTGTAAACCTGTCCTATATTATTCAGGGTTTGCCCAATTCCAACCTTATCCCCCAGTTTTCGCCGGATTTCCAACACCCGTTGATAAGTCTGCAATGCTTTGGGATATTCCCCACGCCGAAACTGCTGTACACCTTCCTCAAACAACTTATCGCCTTCTGCTTTGCTATCTGAAATTGTTGCAGTTTGCGCCAAAGTATGTTTCACTATCACATCATTCGCTGCTAACCCAACACCACAAGTCAGTGAAAACACTAAACTAACTAGGGCGAAACTCTTCAAACTCTTAGACATTGGTTATTCCTCTGGATATGGCTACAGAAGATTGATTATTCAATCTCTTATATTTCTGAGGACAAACCAGGTTATGCCAAAATTTTAAAATGACCTCAGCATCATTACGATACCTTGATGTGACAGACAGTATAAATACTGGAGATCACAAGCTATTTAAAGATATTGTGAAGAAAACGCCAAAGCATACCAGACCTTTGCAGCAATTACCCGCTTATTGCAATTATCCAGTGAAGAGTAGTATTGTGAAAGCGATCCCCCGTCCTCTGATATCCAATCGCGTCAATTCCGTAACCGCTCCAAATTAAAAGCAAAAGGCGGTAAAGTCACCTCAACGTCATCCATCAAACTTACACTCACTAAAAACTTCTCATCCCAATTACCAACCACACGGGTAAATATATAAGAATCTTCACTCTCTGCATTTAATCCCGGTTCATCCAAAATACCTGTTTGGTCGCTGACCCTAAGTTTAATCTGAGACGGTAAACTACTTAAAGCAGGTGCGCCCAAAATTAGTAACAAACTCCATTCTGGCTTTTCTGATTCCGATAGTAAATGCCAAGTTACAGCATACAACCGCAAAGCTATCCCAGCTAAAAGTAAATCTTGATACGCACCCCGCGCCTGTACGGGAATTTTTAACCCCCTCTGTCGTAATTGAGTAGCTATTACCTCAAATTCTTCCTCTGGACTACGTATTGGTCGCATTTGGGAAGCATCTGCAAAACTGGGTAACAGCACCCAAGAAAGTGAAGCAGCTAAATCATCCAACTCGTCCCATAACCAACTTCCAGCATTTAAAGCAGGTTGCGTAATTAATTTAATTACATCTTGTAAGGACACAAAAGCAGCTTTTGATTCTGGCTTGGCGCTATCTATCTCTAGATTCTCTGTAGCTGCTTGTGTTTGTAATGTATAAACCCAATTGATCAATTCTGGACTAGTTAAAACAGCAGTAGCTTGTTCCCAAGTTAAAACTTCAGATAATTCCCGCTCTGGTGATTGTAACTGAGGCAATAATTCAATCAACTGATGTTGTATGTTTGCTAAAAGCACAGACCGATTTAAGGGAATTGCAGGTAAAGATATTGCTGATGCTTCCAAACATCGTAGATATAGTAATAGACGGTCTGGATGATTATCAAAACAAGATATTGACAGTTGATAATTCCAATCTGACTGTAAAGAAGTTATCTGTAAATTCTCTTGTAATTCTTCATAGCTTAAAAAAGCATAAACATTCGCTGCTTCTTGTTCTTCCAACACCTCCACTAAAACATAAAAATGGGGAATAAACTCTGGTAGCTCAATAACAACTCTGGGAATATTCACCATTTCATCGCTCAAGCTACCAGTAGCAATTAAACAGACTTTGAATGCTCCCACTTGTAAATTAGCAACACAACTAATAAAATTTGCTAAAACTGGTTGTAAAATTGTACATTGCTCACGATTAATAATTAAAGATTCTGCTCTTTCTTGTAGCCATTGCTCAAAAGCTGATAAAGCTAAATAATGAAGATAAGCTTGCCATTGCTTGGATTCATCAATAATTTGATTACTGAGTACTGCGGCTTGGTCAATTTCATCAGGTGAGAGAATCACTGCTGAAGTTGGTAAAGCATCAAAGTCAAGGTAAGACATGGGAGTAAGATTACTTAATAAATTTTTCATAATTTTGTTTTAATTTGTTTTTCTAGTCTGGAGATATTCACATAACTGTTCAGCGAACATATCAGCTTTTAGGTGATTTTTCATTGTTCTTGATTGAATCTCGGAATTTTTTATCATCTGTCTAATTTCTTCTAAAAGAATAACCTTCAATTGCTCATCTAGGTTTTTCAAAGCTTGGATATCAGCATATATTTTGGCTTTTTCTATCACAGAACCCTTTAAAATCACCCACATTTCCTGTCCCACATCAGTCCGCAGGTCTTGTAATTTTAATAACTTTGTTATCGAATATTGCGCTCTCAATCCCAGGAATTCAGCAATTTCATTCATTGCTAATTTTTGACATTGAGATAATTCCAGAGCAGTTAAAAACATCTTGGATTTATCGCCTTTTTTGCGTTCTAAATATCTGACTCGTGATTCTATAACTTGAGCTAAAGCTTGTTGTAAACCAAGCTGAAATTGATGGCGATAAAACTTCAAGAATTCGGTTTGTTCGTCGTTTTCTTCTAAAATAGTATTAGTCTCAGGAGCCGGAATTTCCTCTATCAAAGAATTATACTTGCCTCCATACACAGCGTCTAGAGAACTTGTCTGTACAGAACCACCCCGAACATAAATTCGGTACTCACGCAATTGAGCAGCCAGCTTTTGTAGCTTCTGACTCAAAACCTCAATCTCAAAAAGTTGCCCTGTATGCTTTTGAATATCTTGAGCGATATCTTGTAATTGTTGAGTATCAGGCGCAATACATTTACTCCTCAGACCTTTTCTCCGTTGTTGCAGTCTTTGCAAGCGGTAGATATTATGATAGCTTTCTAAAATAGATTGCGCTTCTTTAATTGCTGTGTCACTCAAACCGCCCTGGCTAAAAACATGAAATTCTTTGAAAATGCGCTCTAATTGTTTAGGTTGAGTATCATTTAGAATCGCCCAATTACTAATTAAATAAACACCACATTCTAACAAAAATTTATTCAATTCAGGGTGTTGCTTTAATTTCATGATCGCCCAAGTAGTTAGACTACTTTGTTGCGGATCAAAACTCTGAAGAATTTTTTGCGAGAAGCATTGATATACACCGACTGATAATTTACCATCATCATCCAGGACATAAGGGAACAGATCACTAGCAGTAAAATTATGGTTTTGACCAAATTTCCTTTCTAATTGGAGACATCCTTGCTCGATAATCCAAGATAGAAAACACAGCAAACAACGTTCTGCGAACAAAGCGGTATCGCCAGAACGATGACGATACAAATCTAGCAATTGACGCTGGATGTACGTATCTGGTACATCATCTGATGTCAACTGCTCAAATAGTTGTGTGTAAAACGACTTCGCAGCAGGTATCTCTTGAGTTTTCCGGTTCCCTCCTGCATCAATCCTTACCAATTGCCAATATCTTGAAGCCTCGCTCATAAGTATTTGTATTTATTGGTCATTGTTAATTGTCACATTGCCGATGCTCCTCAAAGCAAGTCCAGGCATTTTTTGAGATTCCATACTAAGTATCTGATTTAACAGTTATCTTAAGCATTCATTTTTTAGTACTTCTGAATAAATTGACCTTATGCAATTTTGCGCCAGTCTCTGCTACTGAAAAATTGCATATCCTCCAAATCCTCAGAAATAAACATATCCAGCAAAATTAATTCCAAGTTCGTAGTTGTTTAGTTAATTAGTTTAGTCAAATTCTGGCGGACAAAGTTCTGAGATGGCTAACTCCCAACCTGGAAGGAACTCTAGTATTACCAATTTATCGTTTTCTTTCAACACAACTGATTCAAGGTTATGGCGGTAAACTGTCACCAAAAGTTTGTCTGGGGAGGATACCCACTGTAGAACCAAGTTCGAGAAATAGCTTAATTTTCTCTTCTAATGGCTTGATGCGGTCACTTTTAGATTTCACCTCAATAGCGAGATCAGGTACTCACTCCCCCACCGGAAACCGCCGCATCATTTCCTGCAAGCTCACCGCCTCACCATCCGGCGTATACACAGTGTCCCCCGACATAGCAATCACAATCCTGTTTTTCCTTGCCCACTCAAACCAAGCGATCGCACCAGACTTGGCCTGTTGTGCTTCCGGTTTCCTACCTTCCTTGCAAGCAGCCACAAATACGGCTTCGGGTGACTTAATCCCTTTCCAAGTCCGTATCGCCTCCTTCAAATACGCGATCGCCCCTGGTACATTTGCCCAGCACCGCTTAACTGTACGTTGAATCTCTGTATTAAGCCGAAACTGGGGTGTACAAGGTATTTCCCTCAACTGTTGCAACACTTCCTGAACCTCTTGGTTACTGGGTTGGATTGACTTTTCTACACGCTCAAAAGCACAATCATCATCACCAAAGTCTTCC
This sequence comes from Aulosira sp. FACHB-615, assembly GCF_014698045.1. Classification (GTDB taxonomy): domain Bacteria; phylum Cyanobacteriota; class Cyanobacteriia; order Cyanobacteriales; family Nostocaceae; genus Nostoc_B. The sequence continues at coordinate 12,642 of NZ_JACJSE010000039.1, read as the reverse complement.
TCACAAAAATTCGACACAGCAGGGGCGGCGGAAGAATGATCCTCATAAGTATCTGTCTCGGTAGTTGAGTCAACCTGTTCTATCTCTTCAACGAAGTGAGTAATTTCGGGTAACTCTAGTTCTGCGGTTTGACAAACCCCTTCCTGGCCATAGTCCAAAATCTCGTTTTCCAAGTCCTCACTTTTTTCAAGCTCAACAGCAGAGTGTTGCTGTGGCTTTGAAACTTCTGGATGGGATCTGTGGTATTGTTCTACAGCGAACGTCGAATGTTCAGTTTTGCACCTGCCAAGTTCCAACAGCTTATTCAGTACATCGAAGTTCAATTTATACTGCCACGTCCGATCCTGCCCGTTACCTGGATTCTTCTGCTTTGAGATAATGCCCATCTCGTCAAGCAGTGAGATCGCACTTCGGATCACATGAAGACTATGCTCACCCATTAGGTCAAGATAGATTTTCTTTAGGGGCTGATAAATCCAGGTAGTGCGGTGGTTCTTGAGTTTCCACTTTGTCCAGTGCCGGAAATATTCAATCAGCTTGGCCGCACAAAAATTACCTGTGATATCAAGATATTCCCGGCGCAGAATGACCAGGATAGAGAATCTGTCAGTAGATGCAATGCTACTCATATTCCACCTTATATAATTTGTAAAAACTGACTGGCTAAAACGGCATATTTTCTTGGTCTTCAACGGGAGCTTGTGACCAAAATTCGCGGAGTTGTTGACGTTTTGCTGCCTGGAATTGCTGTTTCTCTTCGGGCGACACTTCACCTATCAGATGCGCTACTTCATCGCGTTGCTTCTGCTTCATTTGTTCAGTGGTCACAGCAGGTAAAGCCAAGGTTTCATTTTTTGTAGATGGACGAAAGTTGCGGCGACGGAATAAAAACCTGAAGTGGCGTTTATCTTGCGGGGGTAGACTTCGCCATACATCCTCATCCCAACCAGGGGGTACAAAATCAGATGACGGAGGTAAAAGGGTTTGAACTTGGGCTTGTAGCTGGGCGAAATTTTGTTGTAGTTCCCGAATTTGTTGCTGTAGCTGAGGAATTAGCTGGACTGATTCTTTGGCAATGGTTTCGCATTGCAGAAAGTATTTGCGAATCTGTCTACCTTGTTCACTCTTTGACAGCATCCCCATTTCTTTGAAGCATTCAGTTGTCAAATAAATTTTTTCGGTTGGTCTACCTGCTTTTGAATTTTCCACATTAATGTGGAAAATATCGTGTGGTAAGGCTTCTGGCGATTCGTCTTCGGGTTGTACGAAATAATCGAAGTTTTGTTCAAAGTATGCAGTCAGCATTCGCTTGGCACTATCTTTTCGGCTATATCCCAGCACTGACCAAGCCCAATCAAAATCGATAATCTGGTTGCTGTTGTGCAACTGTTGAGCGATTTCGAGCGTAAATTCTGGTGTCATAAAATTATTCGTGGTAAAGGTTAATATTTGGCGCATGAAAATATCGGCAGCACTTGAGCCGTACTGCTTTTTGAATTCAAAATGCAAAATTCAGAATGCAAAATTAATTTTGAATTTTGAATTTTAAATTTTTAATTGATTGGTTGTTTCTTGCCAGAACCGCAGTTCGTCCTTAAAATAGCGGTCAGTCTTCTTGGGCTTGTCTTTCCAGTGATCCCACGCCACCCAAACCTCATCCCCCATGTCTTCGATGACTTCACCTCTTTTTGGGTATAAGGCGCAGTAAATATCAGCGTGTGCAACAATTGAACCTAATCTAATCTCGTTAGAAGAACCAGACTCGGTAATGACTTCTTCAGGAACCATTGGTTCCGTAATTTGGGATGATTCGGCTTTCTCCAGGGCAGTGATTAAGTCAATTTCTTTCGGTGTTAACTCCGCCCAGTAGTCAGCTTTAATAACCTCGTACTCTTGGGCAACTTCTAAATAATCCCACCAGCTACACCCAGGCTTGGACAGCACAGCCCGAATATCACTAACTGCTTGCGGTAGTAGTTGTAGTTGTTCAGCCCGATATGCGATCGCGGATGGTGTCGGCTCACTCCCTAGAATTAACGCCGCAGCTTGCAGGGCGTGGGTATTGTTCATAGCTGTGGCCAGATTACCTAAAGCTATACCCATCAGTCGCAAGCACTCTTGGGCATTCTCCTTTGGTGGTTCCTGGGCAAGCGATCGCAGATCAATAGTTTGGTCTAAAGCTTGCTTAACCTGCTTGTTCAAGGCTTTGGTTGCTTGCTTAGTAAGAGTATTGCCCCATTCCTGAGCCGGACGTTCTTCTACAGCACGTTCCAATTCTTGAATACGCCCTTTTAGACGCTGATTTTCCAGTTCTAGCTGCCTTAGCCCTTCTAATTCAAAGAGCCGATGCTGTAGCTGGATGTTTTCTTGTTTCTGCTGCTGAAACAGGTTTTGTAAAGTGGTGAGTTGTTCTTGTACTTGTTCCTGGGCTTGGGTCGTTGCTTCCGCCTGTAACCCAATCCTCAAATCCTGTTCCAGTCGCTCAAGTTCCTGCTGGTGCTGTTGCTTGAGTTGTGCGATCGCTTCGGTGTACTCTTTGGGGTAAGTTCGCTCAGGGGTAAATGACTCAACAGCGTCATTACTCAAATCAGCATTATTGACCAGTTCCCTGCTACCATCCTCAAACGTGACAATCTGCTGTCTTTGATTGGGTGGGTCTGCTGAGATGCTTCCTGATTGCCCGTGTCTTGGATGAGTTGGTGACGTAACCGTGACTGTGTTCACGTTAGGAACCACTGGTTCCTGAGTAGGGTGCAATATTGGTTCTTCAATTTTAGGAACCAATGGTTCCTGAATTTTTTGCCGTGGTAGCCGAGGAAGTACCTTATTCGCCGCAGATGCAAAGTCTGATTCGCTGGGTGAGGGATTATCTTGCAGCGCGATCGCAACAGCTTGTTTTAGTTTCTCTGGTTCCTTGACCAAACGCAGCAGTGAACGGGCTTGACGTTCATTTCTGATGTGTTCGCCCAATTCATCGGCTGTGTCCCTGACTTTCTTGGCTCCCAGCAGTTGGTTGATGCGTCGATATCCACCCCAGGCGGATAACTCAGCTTGGCAGTATTCCTCAAAACTTTGATAGCCAGCTTCACGGTAAAGCTGTTGTTCTCGCATTTCGAGAATCTCATCAACTGCTTGCCATTCAAATCTGTCAATGGCAGTGAAGGTTTCTTTGATGCTGGTGTTGACGACACTGTAAGGAAGCGTTGATGTTTTTTCTAGTGTCAGCATATTTCTTGCCCACTATGGTAAACGCACAAAAACAAACAGGGTATGCAATTTAACCAAAGTGAGTATTTAGCTGAACTTTGGACTACACCAAAAATGTGTCAGCATGATAGTTAGCTCACTTTGTGGCGAACAGATTGAGTCGGCGATCGCATTGCTTGGACGGCTGGCGATCGTCTTTTGATTTTGATTGTCCGTTTGTTGACAATCTATAGTGATGTTATCACTATTTTTTCAATATGAACCAGGAACTATAAAAACAAAGCCCGCTCATTGACTGGCGGGCTTGTCTGGTTTCAGCAGGTCTATTAATTGTGAATGTTTCTGCCTGAGAGAATCGTTCTCTTCTCTCAGGCGGGTAATTCCCCCACGAGTAACGATTCTTGTTGCAAAGATTTACGTTCTAAAGCCTCGATTCGCTTCTTCAGGTCGATAACGTCCACCTTTTCTGTTTCATCAAGGTAATCATCAATCCATGAAATCAAGACTTCAGTGATTGTTTTGCCTTCATTACGAACTTTTTCAGCAAATCTTGTCTTCCTATCTTGGTCAACCTGAATTTGAATGAACACTCGTTCTGAAGATGCTTTTGAGCCTTTGGTCATGCTTGTTTAACTCCTAAGTCATAGATATTAGCTTATCAATGACTTGTTGTAATGACAATTTCATGAAAAACGTATTGACAATGTAGTGATAATATCATAAATTAAAGATAAGAACAGCAACAGCTTGTTCTTACATGGCAAAATCTCCAAACATTCAAGTTCACACCCATAATGAGCAAATCTTGTCAAAACAGCCACCAAGAACAGAAGCAATCAACTGTTCTAACTGCTAGTTCTGATTTTTAATGTACGGCTTCGCCAAATTTCCATGAGTGCGTTGTGGTTCCCCACAACGTTCGTAAAAATTAAAAGCGACCGCTCCTGTCTGGTAAACACAGCGATCGCTTTCTTCCTTAACGGAGATTAATATTATGACTTACACAACCTATACACAGCAAGAAGTCAATGAGCAAACCGTTGCTCAAAGTGAGTTTGACCAGTACCTTGCAACTCAATCCCAGGCAATCGCCCCCGAACCCCTCACCACAGTCGAGATTAACTCCCACCACTTCGAGATTTACGCCGGAAAATGGCTGGTTGCATACATCACTTATAATTATGACGAGTTCGTAACACAACCTTGGATAGTCATGGTGAATGGCGTTGAGAAATTCCGCCACAACACCCAAGCATGGTGTCACCGCTTCATCGAATGGCACTACAAGGATGGAACCCTGAACCCCCAACCAAGCGCAGATGTCCTAGAAGTACCGTTCATCTCAGAAATCTCATTCTACGACCAAGAAGTATTGGCAGATGGTGAACTGGTGGCCAGCGTGAGTTACAGCCATGACGACCAGCAAAACTCTTACTGGCAAGTCATGATCAACAACATGGAAATCTTTACAGATTCTACTCCGGTAAGATGTCACAGTTACGTCAAGCAGCAGTATCAAGCGGGGTTATTACCAGTACAGAAACCGTTTGAAGAACCCTGCACCACCGGAAACGAAATCATGGTGCAGATTGCCCAGGCTTGTGAAAACTTTGGCTTGGAATTGCTGGATGATGGAATCTACAGAGGCGACGAGAAGTTAGGCGAAGTTGGAGAAACCAAAGGTGCTTGGTGGTTTGTTCGCGCCAATGAATCCTCTGAAAAAGCACCCTGTGACTCTGCGATGGATGCTGTCTATTGGCTGTCTATGGTCGATACTCTACCCTCTGCTGAAGCTTTGGATTACGAGCAGTTGTTAAACCTGCCATTTGACCAACTGACAAGTGTGCAATGGGAACGGCTGCTGGAGTATGAGCCAGTGCTAGAGTTGGTCGCTGCTTAAATCAGGGAAAGGGTTAAAGGGGAAAGGTTAAAGGATAGTTCTTTATTCCCTTCCCCCTTGCCCTTTTCCCCTTCCCCAATCATTCACTAATTAAAACAATGGAACCCACAGTATCAATTCCGCAAGGTTGGCAATACCCTCGCTTTGGCTTTGGGCAACGCACTGAACGGGGTCAAATCATAGGACTTAAATACTATGAAGAAGACACATATTTAGCTAATGAATATGGTGTAGGTTGGCGTTACATTCTGCTACCTGATAAGCATACCGAAGATGAAGAACATCGTACCGAAGATGAAATTAAACTGCTCTCACCGCAGGAATTAAAAACAACGTTAGAAGCAGAAATCCAGAATCATCAGCGTCAAATTCAATCACTAAAACATCAATTAGATGCTATTCCTGCAATTGTTTTAGCTGCTAACTCTACTGACGAAGAACCCACCCAACAACCCCAGGAACCGCGTTATCCATCTCTGCATGATTTGGTTAATGGTGCAAAGTTCCTCATTCAAGAAATTGCCAAACACCCCGATTATCTAACACTTGGATATCAGCCAGACCTGACTATTGGTGATGCTGATACTGCGCTTTCTTATCTGGAAGTAGAACTTGAGCCTCCAGAAAATAGCAGATGAACTCTGTGGTGGCGATTTGTAATTGAATCGCTACCTCAAAATATTAATTCTATTTTGATAAATATTTAGAGGTTTATCAATGTGTACTAAATGGGCAGAAAAAGAACTAGCAACCCTCGAAGAAATGGCCGAGATGTACACTCCCGAACAAATAGTTTTTCGGCTTAAAAGACGCGGTTATAATCGCACAGTATCAGCAGTTAAGAATAAATTGTATTCTTTGGGGTATTCTATACGTCCTACCCTTGATAATTACAGTTGCAGTGAAATTGCAAAAAATCTTTGCTTACATCCAACTACTATTATTTACTGGATAAAGCAGGGCTGGCTGAAAGCTAAAAAACGTTCTGTTAGTTGTTATCAAGTCAAAAGCCGGGATTTAAAACGCTTTTTCAAGAACCCTCCTAAATCAATGCAGAAGCGGATTGCGGCGATAGATCCGCAAGTTGTTCGGTATTTGGTGGGGTAGACATTTTTGTAGTAAAACTGAGGGTTTTGAAAGATAATTGATGAGGTGAAATAAATGCCGACTCTCACGTATGTTAAAGGATTACCAACTCCAGCAGAAGAATTAAATAGTTTAGGACTCACAAAGTTTGAGATGTTTCTGACTGCTTACAGTTCGGTGTTTCATAAAGCAGCGTGTGAGACAGCTAATCACCTCTTAACAGTAAATAGCTTTCATAATTCTAGTTGGAATACTCATTTACAGAAGACTTATGGCATATCAAGGCGACACGCCACTGGTGTAATTAAATTTACTGAAGGTGCTGTTAATTCTTCTAAAGAAAGTCGTAAGCTCCACATCAAAACACTGGAAGGTAAACTAAAATCGCTCAACTCTTGGATTACCAAATCAGAGAAAAAATTATCTGACTCTGCTAAGTTTTACGCTAAAAAGAACTGGCGTAATTCTAAAACAGGATGCCGCTTTCCACTGTCTTGTTCTCTGAGATTCCGTAACACTAATTGGAACAACTTACGCTTTCAGATTCACAATAAAAAACGTCGGGCTTACAAATTATCTCAACAAATCGAACACTTAATAACAGCCCCCATTCAAATAGTTATTCCTAGAGATCAGGTATTTATAGTTGGTTCTAAGAGTGAAAGTTTTGGTAATTCAGCCTGTCAATGGGACGGTAATATCATTAAATTCCGTGTTCCAGCTTGTCTAGAATCAAAGTTTGGTAAACAAGTCATAACAAAGCTAGGCAACTTTGACCGCAATATCAACAGATTGCCCAAAGATGGTGCTAAGACATGGCACTTCTACTACAAGCACAACAAATGGAATGCAGCAGTAAAATTTACACCAGTACCAATTGAGCGTGTTTCTCGCCATTGTGCTTATGGCTGTATTGGGATTGATATGAATCCTGGCTCTATTGGCTGGGCATACATTGATAAAGATGGTAATCTCAAATCTCATGGTCAAATCCCGCTACAGATGGGACTGCCATCAGGCAAACAAGACGCGCAGATTGTTCATGCTTGCTTACATCTGGCGAGATTAGCCACAATATTTGCTTGTCCGATTGTTTGTGAAGAATTAGACTTTTCTAGTAAAAAAGAGGAATTAAGAGAACGTGGAAGAAAGTATGCCCGGATGCTTTCTGGTTGGGCTTATAACCGTTTTTATCAATTATTAGACAGTATTTTAAGTAATCGTGGCATTTACTTGATGAAAGTGAATCCCGCTTACACCAGTTTAATTGGTTTAGTTAAATATGCACGCCAGTACGGTTTAGCCAGTGATGAAGCTGCTGCTTTAGCCATTGCTAGACGTGGTATGCGATTGACGGAAAATCTTCCAGGCTCTATAACCGCCTATCTGTCCGTGAAGGATGGAAAGCACGTATGGAGCCTGTGGAATCAACTAAATAGATTAATTCGGAAATCTAGCATTAAGCGTCACAGTTTCTATGCTATCTCTAACTGGGGGTCTTTGGTCAAGCAATGGTCAGAGAAATCTGACAAGAGCAAGCAAAGGCGTTAAAGACGATTTCCTAAGAAGATAAACCGCTAACTTCTCTCTACATAGATTTGGGCTTTACTGCCCTGATATGTGTAGCTTTTTATAAGCGGCAACGGCAAACCGGAGGTAATGGCATCTTCGACACTAAGGATAACCTTGAGTCTCAGTATGCAGAGTACGCGCTGTACGAACTCTTTAAGCAGATATTCCAAGGTCGATTTTACGAAGTGCCTTTGGGCAAGTTCGAGCAGATGACGGGTTTATCTCTGACTTCTCACGAAGGCGGGATGAAGATAGATTTACCACCGTTGCGACAGTTCCTCAATCGCTTGCTGGCTTTGACAATCGGGATGCAAAACGTGATTTTCGAGCGTTTTGAACTGTTGTTGAGTCAACAGATTGAAACTGCGATCGCCAATGGTACTTTTGAAATCGGAGTAGAAACGCTTCGGGCTGAACGGTTCACTGTGGAAAGCTGCGAAACCGTATATACTCACCCTGCTACTGGTAGCGTAACTAACTACCTAAAGATAGAACGCACCCAAAGGAACAACATCAAAACGGCTGCCGAAATGTTGGAGTTTTCAACTCAGCACCAGGGGCGGTTCTTGATCAATGAAAAATCTGGTCAAGCCGCAGTATCAATTCCTACGCATAGTGTATTCGATGGTGATGGTAGTGTAGTACCTAGAGTGTTGCTAGTACGACCACAAAATCAAATGCGCGTACCTGTTGAGAGATTAGAATCGTCCACCTGGAAACAAGTTTCAATACAGGAGTTTGTTACAGCTTGGTCAAAGGAAGTAGACGAACTACCCAGATTCACAACTGACTACTTGCACTTGGTCACAGGAATCCTACTACCAATTTGGAAAGTTCTGCCACAGAAGAACAGCCGGGTGTTTCGGTTGCAAACCAGCGATGGTCAGAAAATTCTGGGGCGTGTGGTTCATGCTTCAGACATCCAGACCGTTACTGAACAGCTTGGGCTGAAGAACACGCTGCTTTCTCCACAAGAGTTAGTATCTCTGGTTCTCAACGAAGGCTATTCTCAGCAATTGCCCGGAGGCGTAACGTTGCGTCGCTCTTACATTGCTGGTGAACCTCGCTTGGAATTGCTTGAAGCTCTTTCCCTCGCAGAGAGACTTGTGGCTAAGGGTTGTTTCACCGAAATTATAAATTGGCGTAAGCGGGTATTTGTGCCAACTAGAGATAAAGCTGCTGATGTGCTGGCGGCAGTGATAGGCATTTTGGGTTAACTGGCTTGAGCCACTTTCTTAGTCCTGGATTTCTCTCTTGTGAGAAATCCAGGGGTGTGGGAGGGGTGGGGAGTGTGGGAGGATGGTGAAAAAATCTTTCCCCCCACACTCCCCACACTCCCCTCTCTCCACACCCGCTACCCATACGTGAGAAATTCGGGTTAGTAGAGTGGCTTATTTTTTTCTAACAATTTCGCTTCGCACATTTTTGGTGAAGTATTGCAGAATAAAACAAAATGTGGACTCCACCATTTAACTTAGAATTGAGTGAAGTTGAAGAATTTCGCCTTCTAACCTTAATTCCAAATCAGCCAAACCCAGAAAGACTCTTCGACAGTCGCTATCACGAGTCTAAAATTCAATTTACCTTAAATTTTGCACCTTCATTATCCCGTGTTGAGGCTTGGGCTTTATCAATGTATTTAGGCCCGACATATTACTATCGCAATATCAATTTAAGTTTGGTAAATGCTTTAACTTCTGATGAAGAACCAGAGAAATTCTTACTTGTAGCCAAAGCAGCGACAATTGCACTTCTAAAAATTCCCGCAATTACAACAGATGAATTACAAGCTTTGCCTCAACCTACTCCAAGCGAATATCAATATCTCAAACGGTACAAGAAATTGTCAAGAGAAAGACTTGATAAATATAAATTAGGAAAAACAATTACTGAAACCACTTTTACTAGTACAACTTACTGGCAAGATGTTGTAGGATTGATGCAAAGATATAGCCAAGAGGCAACTGCGGTTTTTCACATCAATCCTAACCCTGCCTCCAAAGGCAGATATGTTGACCCGATTAAACGTGCAAACCGCGAGGGAGAAATCTTGTTTCCTCCACATACTCGATTTCAAGTAAGTAATGTCAAGTCTCAACAATATCCAGTCACTACATCAGGAGAAATTCGTGAACTAGTGGTTATTGAACTTGATGAACTTTGAGCAATTTTCAGCAGATTAATAGTCAGTTATTTATAATATAAGTAACTGACCAAGGTTTTTTATTCATCAACACAGGAGAAATTTTATGATTGACACAACTGAAATCAATAGTACCACAACCCAACCAGAAGATAGTTCTGAAGGTGGAATAACTGGACGTTGGGAATCAGAAGACGAAGCAGATGGTACTGTTTTTGAAGAAGAAGATTAAGCTGAAATCAGTGTAAAAAGCTAATTAATAAAAGCCCCATTTTCGGGCTTTTATTTTTCTAAAACATTGTGATTCTTCGGTTCTTTTTATGGTGGAGCATTAAAATTACAGTTTCATAGAAAAGCTCAAAAACTTAAAACTAAGTCACAATAACAAATATAGGTTCTCTTTGGATTTTATTTATTATTCTGTTCCATAAAATTTCCTGACAAGCAAACATTTTAAACCTAACTATCAAAAGTTTTCACCCAATTTCCCGTTAAAAACACAAAAGTAATCTGCAAAGTCAGGTAAGCAGTAAATTGCCTCAAAACTTTCCGATAGCAATTAAAGAAGTCCAAGCTACTGTTGATTACGCCTACAGTTAGTTGATACAACATTTTGCATACTAAGATAGTAACGTTCCTAATTTATAACTTTTAGGTAATTAAAATTTTAAGCCAATTTTTGAATAGGTTAGCTATTTTCATTAGATTTTTCTAAATAACTCAATAAAATGATAAATTCACATAATACTTCAACAACAGGACATATCCACATTGGTTCATCAAGTTTGATTGATTTTGCTGTTTGGGTGCTTCTTATTGACGGACTCCATGTACATCCATTTGATAAGCATAGTGGTGGTAATCAAATTTTACAAAATCAGGGAATGAATATCAAATCATGGTATGATTGGTTGAAATTAATCCTTATTGCCCATGATAATCGACTGTTTTGGCACGTACCAAATATTCATGAAGCTGCCCAAGCAAGTGTAAAATCATTTCAAGAACTTTTAGAGCTTAATAGTCAAATACATAATGTCATCTGCGATGAAGAATGGCAGAATGAACAGCAGCAGTACTATTTAGAGCAGTTAAGCCAACAAGAACAATGCTATCAAGAAGCACTCGCTGATTATCTGAGTTTAAATATAAATTCAATTAGAGAAAGCACTCCTCCTCAATTGTGGGTAGGAGAACAGGCAATTCAGGGAGTATTAATTCAGCTATGGGACGAATATCAAGCATTAAAATATTCTAATTCGTTCATTAACGATATTTTGCAAACACCTAGATTATGGTCAATAGAATCAAATCTTCCAATTAATAAATATAGAGAAATTTATTTGGTTGATTACCCTTTTGAAGTGGAAATATTTGTTAAACCCATATTTTGTATTGTAACTGTACCCAATATTCCAATTAATCAAGAAAAACTAGAGTCAAGAATGAAGAGAGTTATTGAACACTCATAATTACTTTAATTACAGATCCTCCAGCTTCGCTAATAACCAATGTAGTCTTCTCCTGGAGTTCCACGTATGTCCGATCTCGAACTACAACTGCAAATGCAGATGAATGTTCAGAGAATGTTGTCCAACTTCCCAGACAACGAAACATATATCATTTTTGTCCTCAAATATTTCGAGTTCTTGATAAATTTCCCAGCAGGCAGTTTAACAAGAAGAAAACTGTGTGAGTTGATTGTAGACTTTATCCTCTACAATTATGACCCCGAAGAGTACTCGATGGCGATCGAGCAACTACAGGCTGCTATCGAGTACGCCTACAGTTGATACAACATTTTGCACTCGTCAGCTACTTTTTAGTAGCTTTATTTTTTTTGACTACTATTCTGCTTTCGACTCCAAACAAATCCTTGTAAACCTCGTAATCCCCAAAAAGCTGCATGATTACGCTCCTAGTAAATATACAACCAATTGTATTTCCTCGCTCTTCATCAATAGCAAATGCCTTAAATAAATCCTTTTTAGCCGCCTCTTTATCTCCTAAATAAAATCTCACTATTCCCATGCCACAGAAAGCTTCGGGGCAATCGGGATTTAACAATAATGCCTGTTCTAATTCTGCTAATGATTCTTCCAATCTACTAGACATAAAATAAATATTAGCTAGATTAATATAGGGTTCTACGCGGTTAGGGTCAAGCTCAATTATCTTCCTGTAATCCGCGATCGCCGCTTCAAAATCGCCAATATAATTTTTGTAAATATCCGCCCGATTTAGATAAGCTTCGAGCAAATTTGGATTGAGTGTGATCGCCTGATTATAATCTTCTACAATGCTGGGGAATTCAGACTTGTGGCAAATTTTCAAACGCGATAGACCGCGATTGTTGTAGGCTTCTGCCAGATTTGGGTTGAGGGCGATCACGCTGTCGAACATTTGAATCGCGCCCTCATATTTTTTAATACTAAACTGTACTAACCCGATTGCATTATGAACTTCTGCAAAGTTTGGATTTAGTGTTAATGCTTGCTCAAAACATTCTGCAACTGCTTTTAGATTTTTGGCTTTGAGATGTTCTAAACCTTGTTCGTAGAAAGTTTGTGCTTGTTGTAAATTTGATTCCATAAACGTTATTCGTATATTTTAAATACAATTTTATTTTATCAAGAAATATCATGATTTAAACGAATAATTTTTATCGCTTCGCTAATAACCACTGATGTCGTTTGGACAGAGGTTCCGACTATGTACAACTCTCAAATTCTCG
>NZ_JACJSE010000038.1 GCF_014698045.1 Aulosira sp. FACHB-615 | reverse complement strand
CGTTGCCTGTACCAGCTGTGATGGTATTATTACCTTCTCCACCATCAATGCTGTTATTTCCATTCCCTGCATTAATGGTGTCATTGCCAGCACCACCAACAATCGTGTCGTTCCCATCACCTGTGCGAATGTTATCGTTGGCTGCTGTACCTGTAATTTGGAACTGCTCAATGTTGGAAAAGCTAACACTGTCATAGTTGGAGCCATTCAAGGCTTGGTAGTAACCGTTAAATCCCCCTGTACCATTGCTGGATATCGAACTCAATATGCCAGAACTTGAACCACTGTACGTGTTACTGGAATAATCAACTATTAATAGGTCATTTCCGGCTCCGCCATCTACAGCATCGCTTCCTAATCCTGGGTTAATTGTATCGTCACCAGAGGTTCCGATTATTGTATTATTTCCGTTAGTACCAGTGAAATTCTGCTGTTCAACTGCGATCGCCTGCCCATCAATAGTAATAACTGCTGAATCATCCTCCGCCTTTAACTGTGCCAAAGCTTCGTTAGCAAAACTTTCTCCTTGCACCAACGCTGAGAAAATCGCGCCCTCATCCCCAGCACTATCACTATTGTTCAAAACATTATCAACTCGATGCCCAATTTCCTCTAGCAACAACCCTACTAAATTTTCTGGATTTGCCTGATTCACCTGCAAAAATTCCCAAGACAGATAAATCCGGTTAGTAAATGTACCGTAAGCTCCATTCGCTCCATTGATAGCTGCTGCATTGTAGATAGCTATTTGCGGAATAATACTAAAATCTTCTGCCAACCATGCTGTCTTTAGTAACCCAACTTCAGTTTTTTCCCCAAAAGCTATTGCCATCTTTTGAGCAAAATCTGGTTCATTAGCAAAAGCTTGTAATCTTTCTTGTACTAAAACCAGAGCTTGTTCTAGGGCTATTAATATAGTGGGTTTGACACTCAAGGGAGATTTGACAACTAGATTATTATGGAGGATGTAAGTATTATTCATAATTCTGAATTTCTAATTTAAAAAACCAAGGTTAATCAAAAAATCAGAGAGAATTGCTTATCTTTGGCATATTTTCAAAAGCCTGGATTGATTGCGGCGATCGCAAGCAATACCAAACACCTCAACTTTCTTTGCTTTTGAATCTTGAAAGTCAACAAATATGATGTTATTAACCTTATGGAGATTAACCAGCTTTTTTAAGTTCAAATAGCAAATTAATCCACTTAATAGGGAACTCAAAATCTACAGACAAAATTAAAGGTAGACACAAAAAGCTATGGACATTAACAAAATGTCCGTCACCAATGTATTTATAAAACAGCTAAAGCTCATTTCAACAAACAATATCATTGTTTTTAAAGTTAAGCTAGTATTTTTACGTAAAGTTTATATCTTTTGTAAAGGGAAAATTTAAGTGTTTTTTATACGATGAATAAATAATAATCGCAGTTTTTATTGTTTATTGTTGAGAAAATGTCAGCAATTAGGCAGTCGCTACTCGCAGCTTTCACAATTAAATAGGATTATTTATGGTAAGCGATCGCACTTTCCCAATTTTGAAGCGATCATAAATGGTAGGATGTAGGCGATCGCATTTTTGCAACAGAGAAGCGATCGCCTCACTAGCCAATCTGCCAAATCTTCCCCGTAGCCTCACAAGCTATTAAGATTCATACTCTCAATAATCCTCATACCGGAAACCGCCGCATCATTTCCGTCAACGCCACCGCCTCACCATCTGGCGTATACACAACCTCACCTGACATCGCAATCACAATCCTGTTTTTCCTTGCCCACTCAAACCAAGCGATCGCATCAGACTTGGACTGTTGTGCTTCCGGCTTTCGTCCCTCCTTACAAGCAGCCACAAACACAGCCTCCGGTGACTTGATGCCTTTCCAAGTTCGTATTGCCTCCTTCAAATAAGCGATGTCTACGACAAGGCTTGCGCCAACGCCCCCGGTACATTTTCCCAACATCGCCTTACTGTGCGCTGAATCTCTGCATTGAGCCGAAACTGTGGAGTATGGGCGATCTATCTCTATTAACAATTTTTCAGGATAAGCTTTTAAGCCCAAGGAACAGTTTGAATATTCTCATATTTAATTTCCTTACAAGTTACACGGCTTAAATATTGACCCTTATAACCGAAAACTTTTAATAAAACAAGTTCTAAATACCATAAACCAAGGTTAACAATATCTACTTTTTCAGAAAAGGAACGATTAAGAAACTTTTTACGTTTTTCAGGGTTTGCATGAACTAAAGCGTTACGCGTTTGTGTTAATGCTTGAACACCATCACTCCAATCTAAGTCTTCTGGTTTTGCAGCTTGAAGTAAATGGGTTAGAGTGTCAGGAATTTCCAAAGGTAGATTACATTCTTTTAAAAGATGCCTTAGCTTCTCAAAAGCTTTAAGTTTATTAAATGCCTCCTCTGTAATTTTTTTATCTTCTAGTAAAAGAGTTCCAGCAAGAAGTTCAAACGCAGCTTGCAATAAGATAATAGAACCTTGTACTGCTCCAGCCTGAGCATTACTTTCTAAGTACCAGTGGATTGCTAACCTTATCGCATCGTTCCAAGTGTCAGTTTTCCATAAGGTAAGGAAACCTGCAAAAAGCTCATTAATATTTTGGGTATTTAGTGAATGTAAATCAATAAACCAAGAGTCAACTATCTTCCAAGGTGATATTAGTTGATTGCTATGCCATTTCTCCCAAACTTTTTTCCCACTACTGTTTTGTCCAACTAACAGGATGGGAGAAATTCTAAAACCTCTACAAAACGAGAGAAACCAATGCAAAATCTCTAAAATTTCTTCAGCTTCTTTTGAAGAAAAAGTTTTTTGGTCAGAACGTTCAATTTTTCCTACATGAGTTATGGCATAGCCTCCTTGTGATTTAAGAGATTTGATAATCTCAGTAAGACTTTCTAGTTTATCAATGTAGATACTCCAGCCATCTACTTTTAATAAAAGTCTATCTGAACAAATACTATTTTTCCTACGTACTTGAGTTCCTATAAAGCTATGAAAATTACTTAAATGAAAAGTTACACTTCTCAAAGTTTGACCTGAACCTAATAATGTAGGTTCACTTAAGTAACCTGAAATTTCCAACTTTTCATCAAAGATGATAGGAACACTCAGAATATAAACTTCTACTATTATTTCAGTTTCTAAAAGTTTTAAACGAGCTTTGTCTAGACTAAGTTGATAAGTAAATTCGCCTTGAGTTGAAAAATAAAAATTAATGCTAGGGGATGGCAGCCATTCAAAAAAAATACTTCCTTCTCCTTCGTATGCAGTATCTCCTTGAATAATTTCCAACAATCCTTTATAAAGCTGGATAGATTCATTTGGCTTTTCAGTCCAGTAAATTGGTATAAGTGCAGGAGAATACGGGTTTAACAACGACTCGAAATATTCCATTTTAAATTACTTTTACTATTCATTTAATTATATGCCGCCTCAATGTGGGGAAACAATGTCTGCAATCGCCTTGTTGCTGATGTTTTTTATGATGAAGGCACAGAATTTATCAAATTCACCAATGGCAAAGAAATCACGGTAGAGACAGCTTGGCGTTGGGAGTGGGAACGGTTGCTGAAATATGCGACTAATCGATAACTTACACAACTGTGATTCAGTTCATTTGATAATTTTCAGGATGATGGACAGAAAATCGCTTATCATGAGTTATTTTCCTGCTCCATATATTTTTATACTTCCAAAAAAGAGTATATGCCCATTCCTGATTACCAAGCCATAATGCTTCCGTTACTCAAATTTACCATCGACCAGAAGGAACACTCACTACGGGAAGCAATAGAGGCTTTGGCTGATCACTTCCAATTAACTGATGAGGAACGGAAAGAACTGCTGCCTAGTGGCCGTCAACCAACTTTTGATAATCGTGTAGGCTGGGCGCGTACTTATTTAAAAAAAGCTGGATTAGTGGAATCAACTAAGCGAGGCTATTTTCGTATAACAGATAGAGGGATTGAGACTATTAATACTAATCCTGTTGAGATTAATGCTAAGTTTTTAAAGCAGTTTCCAGAATTTTTAGAATTTCAAAATTATACTCAACAATCAGAGGAAAGCACTTTTAATGGTAGTGGAACTGAAATCAATACAACTCGTACACCAGAAGAAGATGTAGAGCTTGCCATTCAAAAGCTGACAAAAGAATTAGCATCAGATTTACTACAGATGATCAAAAATTCTCCACCAGCTTTTTTTGAAAAACTAGTGGTCGATTTATTAGTCAAAATGGGATATGGCGGAACTCGCAAGGATGCAGGTCAAACCGTTGGGCGTAGTGGTGATGGTGGAATTGACGGTATCATCAACGAAGACCGTCTTGGATTAGATGTAATTTACATACAAGCTAAACGTTGGGAAAGTTCTGTAGGTCGTCCCGAAATTCAAAAGTTTGCTGGGGCTTTACAAGGATTTCGTGCAAAAAAAGGAGTATTTATAACAACATCAACGTTTACAAATGAAGCTAAAGACTACGTTTCAAGAATTGACAGTAAGATTATTTTGATTGATGGGGAAACGCTGACTCAGTTGATGATTGAAAATAATGTTGGTGTTACGCCATTTGCTGTGTATGAAGTCAAGAAAATTGATTCTGATTATTTTACAGATAGCTAGGATATAAATTTATTCTTAGCATACTTTTTAGAGTATATTTTTTCTAAAATTATAATTTCTTGCCAAGAATACAAATATTTTTTATATTTTTAGCGCACCTGTATTTTTATCCCTAAATCCAAATAAAGCACAATCAACAGAGCCTATATATCTAATAACGGTATTATCACCGCCCCCCATAATCCTTAATGGAGCCTTCCGAGAGTCTTTTATGAAAGCTAATGACTGGTCAGTAATAATAATAGTATAATCTTTATCACTCCAGCAACCTTTAACTTTTATATGTCCTGGTTTTACTACTTGCAATTCAAGGAGGATGAGTTCATTGTCATATAAAAAATCTGGCTCTACTGTACGCATTTTCCTAACTGATTCAGAGGAAATAAATAAATCAGCATTCTTAGTAAATATTTTTATATGTCCTGGTATGTAGTTAAAAGTAACGCTATCCTTAGCGTAGACATTTGTGTAATTGTCAATTACATTCAGGACTTCCTTACCACTTAAACTAGTAATAGTTAAATTAATTAAAACAATATTATTATTTAATAGCCTAAAGCTAAATCTATTTTGGTTTGAAATTTCAAAAATAGTAATATTATTATTTATAGTAGTAAGAGCTATTTGTCCTGTAAGTAACTTTATCTCTTGAGATGGCTCTACATAAAGATGGGCAAAGCTATGTTCATCTTTTCGCTGTATAGATTTCCATGAATATAATAATTCATCAGGAATTTTCAGTTTTCCATTATGTACTGCATCATGACAAGATGGACATAAAGCAATAAGGATAGAAGGATCATTAGAGCCAAAAACAGCCCATTCTTTAATATGATGTATTTCTGCTCTCCAATTAGGACATCCAGGATTCGCACATTTATACCCCGCTTCTTCAATTATTTGGTTTTTAATTTTTTTATTTATATCTTTACGCTTTTTCACCATATTAAATATCTCAAACAATAATTTTAAAAAAATTTCAAAAGCCTGATTAACTGTTTTAACCATATTGATATGAAGGCATTATGCTTTAAGCCAGTATTGGGCATAAAGCAATAAATTATTAGATATTAAACGTAAACATACGCTTTCTAAAATCTTAGCGCAGTTATACGTATAAATGTACTATTGCAGGTGTAGAGATAACCGTACTCAGCCTTAATTAAGGTATACAATTTTTACTTGACTTCACTATTGACTATTTCAGAATTTTAGCCACATACACCATCCTGCCCCTGCATCGGAAACCGCCGCATCATCTCCGCCACCGACACCGCCCCACCATCCGGCGTATACACAACCTCACCCGACATCGCAATCACAATCCGCTGCCGCCTCGCCCACTCGAACCAAGCAACCACACCAGACTTGGCCTGTTGTGCTTCCGGCTTTCGTCCCTCCTTGCAAGCAGCGACAAACACAGCTTCCGGTGATTTGATTCCTTTCCAAGTCCGTATCGCCTCTTTGAGATAAGCGATCGCACCTAACAGAAATTAACCACAGCCGTAATATTGCTGATTGTTTACCTCTTGTAAGAGAAATATTGCGCTCTTTTGCGTAAAACCACATACTCAAGATGTAAGTTCTATATAAACCCGTGCTGTTGGCAAACTCTAGCCCAAATTCATGAATACTCAAGCAACTCAGAAAATTCTACTGTTGGCTGCCAATCCCATCGGCAGTAGATATCTGCGTCTGGGTGAAGAGATGCGGGAGATTGAGGAAGGGCTAAAAAGGTCAAAAAATCGAGAACGCTATTCCATAGCCACAGCCCAAGCAGTACGCTACCGAGATATTCATCGAGCAATCCTGGAACACGAACCGCAGATAATTCATTTTTCAGGGCATGGAGCAGGAGAAGAAGGTCTAGTATTTGAAGATGAAATGGGCGCAGCAAAGCTAGTTGATGCTGAAGCTTTAGCCGGGTTGTTTCAACTATTCTCCCAACAAGTAGAGTGTGTAGTTCTCAATGCTTGCTATTCCCAATATCAAGCTAAAGAAATAGCGCGACACATAAATTATGTTGTCGGTATGAGCCAAGAAATAGGCGATAGAGCCGCAATTGAGTTTGCAGTAGGTTTTTATGATGGGTTGGGTGCAAACAAGGGTTATGAGTTTGCTTATAGGTTAGGTTGTAATTTGATCCAGATTGCCGGGATCGCTGAAAATCTAACACCTAAGCTAATTACAAAAGAAGAAATAGCATTATCAAATTCTTCAGACAATTCAGAGACGATATACATTGAACGTCCACCAATTGAAGAAAAATGTTACAGTGCAATTTTGCAACCAGGAGCGTTAATTAGGATTAAAGCTCCTCAAAAAATGGGAAAGACATTACTACTGGAGAAGATACTAAATTATTCAAGAAAACAGGGTTATAAAACAGTAAAACTCGATTTAAAACTAGCTGATAATTCCACTTTAAAAAACTTAAAAACATTCTTGTATTGGCTGTGTGTGAATGTTTCGGATACCCTGGATTTGGAAAATAAAACGGATGAATATTGGTCAGATAATTTGGGGATTAATACAGGTTGCACTCGTTATTTCCAAAGATATGTCTTGTCAGACATTGATAAGAGTTTAGTTTTCGCTATAGATAATTTTGAAAGGTTATTTGAGCATGACAATATCTTCTCCGAATTTTGCTTACTATTGCGGAGTTGGTATGAAACAGCCAAGCAAGGGGATAGAATGGGTAAGATTTGGAAAAAACTACGTTTAATAGTAGTTAATTCCACAGAAGCTTACCCTACATTAGACATTAATCGTTCACCGTTTAATGTGGGATTAGCAATAGAGTTGCCTGAGTTCAATCAACAGCAGATAGAAGAAATGGTGAAGCTGTATGAGGTAAATAGCTTTTTATCAAAAAATGGATTAAGCCAATTAATGCACTTAGTAGGGGGACATCCTTTTCTAGTACAGCAGGCACTCGCTAACCTCAAGGAACCAGAAATTACGCTGGAGGAGCTATTAACACTAGCACCAACAGAACAAGGAATCTTCAGCTATCATCTACGGCAGCAACTAGAAGCTTTAGAAAATGATTCTGGGCTAATGGAGAGTTATAAAAGAGTAATAACAGCAAATCAGGCGGTACAACTTAGTCCAGAGATTACTTTTAAATTGCATAGCTTGGGGCTGCTTAAAATAGTACGTAATGACTGTATTGCTAGTTGTGATTTGTACCGTCAGTATTTCTTGGCAAGATTGGGGTAATCTATGCACGACCAGTACATTTTCTCTGGAAGTTTACCTGAAAATGCCAGCACTTATGTCAAACGCCAAGCAGATGATGAATTGTATGAGGCATTATTACAAGGGAAGTTTTGTTATGTATTGAATTCTAGGCAGAGTGGCAAGTCTAGCTTGCGTGTCAGAACCATGAGCCGCTTGAGTGAAGCTGGTATAGAATGTGCAGCTATTGACTTGTCATCTATTAGCATTCAGACAGCAACTCAAGAGAACTGGTATGCAGATTTGATTGTTAAGCTAATTGATAGTTTTGTCTTGGATGTCGACTTTAAAAGTTGGTGGGAGCAGAATAACGTCAACTCTCCATTACTAAGATTTAGTAACTTTCTTACTAAGATACTGTTAACTGAAATTAGTGAAAATATTGTTATTTTTGTTGACGAGATTGATAGTGTACTCAGTCTGAATTTTCCTACAGATGATTTTTTTGCTTTTATCCGTTCCTGTTATAACTTGCGAGTTGATAACCCAGAATACAATCGCCTTACATTTTGTTTACTGGGAGTGGCATCACCAACGAGCTTAATACAAGACAAGAATCGTACCCCGTTTAATATTGGTCAGGCTATCTCTCTCAAGGGCTTTCAATTGCATGAAGTTGAGCCATTAGAGAAGGGTTTGTATGAGAAATTCAGTAATCCTCAAGCGATAATGCAGGAGATTTTGCAGTGGACTGGGGGGCAACCATTTCTGACTCAAAAGCTGTGTCAGTTCATGGTTGAGGAATCAGAGCAAGATAGCCCTCGTTTATTAGAACAAGTGGTCAGGTCACGGATTCTTGAAAGTTGGGAGTCACAGGATGAACCTGAGCATTTGCGAACAATTCAAGCCAGAATTTTACGTGATGAACAACGGGCAGGGTATTTACTAGAACTGTATCAACAAGTCCGAGTCGCTGAGGAGCAAGCCCAGGTAATAGCTGATGAGACATTAGAGCAAAGTGAGTTACAGCTTTCAGGATTAGTTGTTAGACAGCAGGGTAAGCTGAGA
The DNA here is from genome assembly GCF_014698045.1 of Aulosira sp. FACHB-615. Lineage (GTDB taxonomy): Bacteria > Cyanobacteriota > Cyanobacteriia > Cyanobacteriales > Nostocaceae > Nostoc_B. Next base: position 46,348 of record NZ_JACJSE010000038.1, on the reverse strand, counting down.
ATTTATAACCATATTTACCGAGAAATATTTAACTCAAATTGGATTGAAACTCAATTAAATAACCTTCGTCCATATTCTGATAATTTTCGCTTTTGGGTAGCATCTGGAGGTACTGATGATTCAAGATTACTACGCGAGAAGGCATTGCAGGAAGCTGAAAAATGGGCTAGTGATAAGAACTTAAGTTATCAGGATAAACAGTTTTTAGCAGCTAGTAAAGAAAAAGAAATTCAAGAAGGGATTGCTGCTAAGGAACAAGAGGCTGCATTAGAGCGAGAGAAAAAGGATAGAGAAGCAGCGGAACACAGAAATAAAGTATTAAGTGAAGCTAATAAAAAAGCTCAACGACGAATAAGTATTGGAACTATTGTTTTAATTTCAACTTTACTAATTACATCTATTCTAGCTTTTGTAGCAGGGAAAGAAATTTTAAAAGCAAGGGATGCAAGAGAAGAAGCAAAAACTGCCGAGCAAGAAATCCACAGACTTTCATTATTATCAAAACTAGGTGGAGAACTTTACAATAATAATAACGATTTAGAAGCAAAACAGATTTGGGAGCAAGCATCTTTATCTCTCACCATAACAAATACTCAATTAAAACAAGCTATTTTATTGAACAATATGTCAATAGCATATCAACAACTTGGGAATTTAACTAAAGCAAATAAAACAATCTCAGACAGCTTTAATTTACTCAATTTCCCAGTAGAGAAAAACGACTCTGCTACTAGATTAGCAATTCTTGCCCAAACTTTTAGTATTAAAGGTCGTCTGCTACAACTTCAAGGGGATATTCAAGGAGCATTGTCTGCTCATACAGAAGCATTTAATATTCTTCAATCTTTAAACAATGATTTTACTAATATAAATCCGGCTATACAGGTTTCTTTTGAAAATACTTTAGAAAGAGTTTATCTAGGATTTATTCAGTATCTTTTTGAATACCCCGAAACTGGTTCTAATCCGCAAAATCTTAAAAAAATTCTTAAGATAAATAAATATTTTAAAATAGCAGAGTTAAATAATTTTTTTGGCAAAGCTTATTTAGATAATAAGTATTTAAAAGATAAGTTAGAGCAGACTGAAGAGATTGATCCAGAAACTGCAATTATATACCCATTTATTTTTGCTAATAAATTTCAGGTAATTGTCAAAATTCATAATAAACCTCTACAGCACTATACTACAAATATTACTAAAGCAGAAGTTGATCGAGTTTTCCTTGACCTACGAAAAACTTTTGTCAATCCAGCTGCCACTGGTATCTTGAAAATTCAGTCACAAAAACTTTACAGTTGGCTACTGAGACCAATTGAATCACAATTGTCAGAGAGTAAGGTGAAAACCTTAATATTTGTGCCGAATGGAGCATTACGTAATTTACCAATAGCAGCACTCTACGATGGCAAGAAATACTTAGTAGAAAAATACACGATTGCCTTAAGTTTTGGTCTAGAACCCCAAAACCCTAAATCTTTAGTAAGACAGCAATTGAGAGTATTAATTGCTGGTCTAACTAAGCCCCCACTAGGCTTTGCCAACTTTGCACCATTGCCTGCCATCAAGTCTGAAAGCAACCTAATTGCCAGTGCTGGGGTATCTACAACTAATTTGCTAGATCAGGCTTTCACCAGCAAGGAACTAGAAAAGAACGTGAATACAGTTCCATTCAACGTACTGCATCTAGCAACTCACTGTCAGTTTAATTATCACGCTGAAAATACATTTATTTTAGCTGCCGACGGCCCAATCAATGTTACAAAATTCAACAATCTGCTCCGCAGCCGGAATGAAAGCCGTTCAGGAGCATTAGAATTATTAGTTTTGAGTGCTTGTCAGACAGCAGTAGGAGATAATGCAGCCCTCGTCGGTCTAGCGGGAGCAGCAGTACGATCAGGGGCACGCAGTACCCTCGCATCCCTATGGCAGATTGACGATGAATCTACAGCCTTGTTTGTTGGTGAATTCTACCGACAACTCAGGAGTGGAATTACCACAGCCGAAGCTGTCCGAAAGGCCCAGCTAAAATTACTACAACATCCTAACTATAAAGCACCCAGTTTTTGGGCATCTTATGTATTACTTGGACTTTAAAAGTTATTACTAAAGTACCTTTAAATTAATAAAATTTCAAAATCTCTTCAAGAATTCAGTTACAACAATTGCTAATCGCTCAAACCATTACTTACATTACTTAGCGGTAATCTTTACTGTGGAAATATCTCTCAGTAGCTTTTAGAAGAAATCGCTTATGGATTATTACAGTATTTGTAATTTGCAAACACATATACAAAAAGTATTGGCATTAATTAATACTTCGGCTATCTTGTAGTTTAGAAAGTTATGTAAAAACTGATTTGATACTTATCCCTTTGGCAGAGTAGACCTACCTTGCCACAAGTTTTATTTGCTTTATTAACAATCTAATGGACGAACTTGACAAGAAATCCCTAAGTGAGCGCGACATCTGCACCAAGTACATTACCCCAGCGATTGTTGAGCAAGCAGGTTGGAATCTGCATACTCAAATGCGTGAAGAAGTGGTTTTGACTAAAGGGAGAGTTTATGTCCGAGGGAAGTTAGTCACTAGAGGAGAATCGAAACGTGCTGATTACATCCTTTATTACAAGCCCAACATTCCAATTGCAGTAGTTGAAGCAAAGGACAATAACCATAGTGTTGGTAGTGGAATGCAGCAGGCACTTGCTTATGCCGAGATGTTGGATGTGCCATTTGCTTATAGTTCTAACGGCGACGCTTTTCTAGAGCATGACTTTACAGTAAGCACAGGGCAAATTGAGCAGGAAATCCCTCTTAATGCTTTTCCCTCACCTAAACAACTGTGGCAACGCTATTGCGATTGGAAGGGAATTGACAACTCACAGCAACCCATTGTCACCCATGATTATTATGATGATGGCAGTGGTAAAGTACCTCGCTACTATCAAGTAACTGCGATTAATCACACAATCGAAGCGATCGCCAAAGGTGAAAACCGAATTTTGTTGGTGATGGCCACTGGCACAGGTAAAACTTATACTGCATTTCAAATTATTTGGCGATTGTGGAAATCCAAGACCAAAAAGCGTATTTTGTTTTTGGCTGACCTAAATATTTTAGTTGACCAAACTAAGACCAACGACTTCAAACCGTTTGGTTCGGCAATGACGAAAATCAAAAAGCGTCAAATAGATAAATCCTATGAAATTTATTTGTGTCTCTACCAAGCGGTTACAGGCACAGAAGAAGAGAAAAACATTTATAAACAATTTTCGCCTGATTTCTTTGATTTAATAGTAGTCGATGAATGCCATAGGGGAAGTGCAGCAGAAGATTCCAGATGGAGAGAAGTTTTAGAATATTTTTGTTCAGCTACTCAAATCGGGTTAACCGCCACACCCAAAGAAACTGAAGAAATTTCTAACATAAACTATTTTGGCAAGCCCATCTACACTTATTCATTAAAGCAAGGGATTGAAGATGGCTATCTTGCCCCATATAAAGTTGTAAGGATTGATATTGATAGAGATTTAGATGGATGGCAACCAGAACCAGGAGAACTTGATAAATACAATCGGTTAATTGAAGACCAAGTTTTCACTCAAAAAGATATTAACCGGACACTAGTTTTAGAAAATCGAGATATTTTAATTGCCAAAAAAATTACTGAATTTCTCAAACAAACTAATCGGTTTGATAAAACCATAGTCTTTTGCGAAGATATAGACCACGCTGAAAGAATGCGGGTGGCTTTGATTAACGAAAACAGCGATTTAGTAGCTCAAAATCGTAAATACGTGATGCGGATTACAGGCGACGATAAACAAGGTAAAGCAGAACTCGACTATTTTATCTTGCCTGAAAGCCAGTATCCGGTAATTGTCACTACCTCAAAATTAATGTCTACTGGCGTAGATGCCCAGACCTGTAAGTTAATTGTCTTAGACCGTAATATTGGGTCGATGACCGAATTTAAGCAGATTATTGGAAGGGGAACACGGATTAACGAGGATTTTGATAAGTTTTACTTCACCATCATGGATTTTAAAAAAGCGACAAATAATTTTAGAGATCCAGCTTTTGATGGCGATCCCGTGCAGATTTATGAACCTAAAACAGGGGACTCCCCAGTTCCGCCAGATGATAAAAGCAGTGTTTTAGATGGTGGCGAGGGAGAGGTTCTAATTGACCCACCTATTGATTCTGGACAAAAACGCATTAAGTACACTCCTACAAATGTTGAAGTATCCATTCTTCGTGAACGGGTGCAGTATTACGGTAAAGATGGCAAGCTAATTACTGAATCTATTAAAGACTACACGCGTAAAACTGTTCATCAAGAGTTTAGCTCCCTTGATAATTTTCTCAAGCGTTGGAGTATGGCCGAACAAAAACAGGCAATTATTCAAGAACTTAATGAAAAAGGAATCTTACTCGAAGCTTTAGCAGATGAAGTAGGCCAGGACTTTGACCCATTTGATTTAATTTGCCATGTGGCATTTGACCAGCCGCCCCTAAGCCGCCGCTATCGCGCTCAAAAAGTACGCCAAGCTGATTACTTCGCCAAATACAGTGAACCAGTACGTGCTATTCTTAATGCGCTTTTGGACAAGTACGCAGATGAAGGTATCGAAAATATTGAGGATATAAATGTTCTCAGGGTACAGCCAATCAACCAATTGGGTACACCAATGGAAATCATTAAGCTGTTTGGTGACAAGCAAAAATATTTAGCAGCCCTACAAGAGTTAAAAACACAACTTTATATGGCATCCTAGAACATCTGCACAGTTATAATTTATTCGCTGTGTAGTATCTTTTTACTACTTAGCGATAAATTTTGAGTGTTTTGGGTTGTATTCTACTCAAAGCCTCAAACTAATTTAACAAGTTAACTATTTTTAGCAAGAACGCACCAACAGGCAGTAACAGAAAATGGCTATCAGCACCACAATCAAAACCATTCAAGACATCATGCGGAAAGACGCAGGGGTGGATGGTGACGCACAACGCATCAGCCAACTTGTCTGGATGATTTTCCTCAAGATTTTTGATGATCGTGAGGCTGAATACGAGCTTTTAGAAGATAATTACACTTCCCCCATCCCTGAAGCTTTGCGTTGGCGTAACTGGGCAGCAGACCCAGAGGGTATGACAGGGGATACTTTGCTTGATTTTGTTGACAATGTTTTATTCAAAACCCTAAAAACTCTTTCAATCGGGACTGACGGTGATAAACGTGCTTTTGTGGTTCGGGCAGTGTTTGAAGATGCCTACAACTACATGAAGAACGGTACACTTGTCCGTCAAGTCATCAACAAGCTCAACGAAGTTGACTTTAACAACTCCAAAGATCGTCATTTGTTTGGTGACATTTACGAACAAATCCTGCGCGACCTACAAAGTGCAGGTAACGCTGGGGAATACTACACTCCTCGTGCCGTCACCCAATTCATGGTGGACATGGTTGACCCTAAACTGGGTGAGAAATTTCTTGACCCAGCTTGCGGTACTGGTGGTTTTTTAACCTGTGGGTTGGAGCATATACGTCAAAAATATGTAAAAACACCTGAAGATGCTCAAAAACTGCACAAGCTGATTATGGGGGTTGAGAAAAAACCTCTGCCTCACTTGTTGTGTATGACTAATATGCTGTTGCACGGTGTTGATGTACCTGCGGTTCGCCACGATAACACTCTAGCTCGGCCACTGCGCGACTATAGACCGAGCGATCGCGTGAATGTCATCCTTACCAACCCACCTTTCGGAGGTATGGAAGAAGATGGTATTGAGTCAAACTTCCCTGCCACATTCCGCACTAAAGAAACTGCTGACCTGTTTTTGCTACTCATCATGCACTTGCTAGAAGATGGCGGTCGGGCTGCGATTGTTTTACCTGATGGTACATTGTTTGGAGAAGGAGTCAAAACTCGCATCAAAGAAAAGTTGTTAGAAGAATGTAATCTGCATACTATAGTCCGTTTACCTAATGGTGTGTTTAGCCCATATACAGGAATTAAAACCAATCTGCTGTTTTTTACTAAGGGTGAACCAACTCAAGAGATTTGGTACTACGAACACCCTTATCCACCAGGGTATAAGTCATACTCAAAAACTAAGCCAATTCGCATTGAAGAATTTGAACCTGAGAAAGCATGGTGGTACAACCGAGTTGAGAACGAATTTGCTTGGAAAGTACCTGTTCAAATTATTAGGGACAATGGCTACAACCTTGACATTAAAAATCCCCACAAAGTTGATGCTGAACACGCAGATATAGATGAGATGTTGGCAGATTACGAGCAGCTTTTGGCTGACTTAGACCAGACACGCAACAATCTCAAGCAGGAATTAATGGCAGCATTAGGCGGTAAAAGTGCATGAAGATAGAAACATTTTTTGAGAAGTTTGAATTATTTGCTGAAGCTCCCAACGGTGTACAGAAGATGCGGGAGTTGATATTGCAACTGGCTGTGCAGGGTAAGCTTGTACCGCAAGATTCTAGTGATGAACCTGCATCAGTGCTGTTAGAGAAGATTCAGTTTAATAAGGAATTGCTAATCAAAGAAAAAAAAATCAAGAGAAACAAACAAATTTTACATGAAAATTTAGAAAAAAAATTAACTAAATTACCTGAAGGTTGGGAATGGACAAGGCTTGTTGATGTAGGACTGATAAATCCACGCAATGAAGTTGAGGATAATATAACAGCTTCCTTTATCCCCATGAATCTGATCCCTCAATTCTATGGTGAATCAATTAAATATGAAATAAAAGAATGGGGAGATATTAAACAAGGCTTTACTCATTTTGCTGATGAAGATGCTGTGTTAGCAAAAATCACACCTTGTTTTCAAAATAGAAAATCTGCTGTAATGCGTGGGTTAGAAAATGGTGTAGGTGCTGGAACAACAGAACTCTATGTTTTTCGTCCATTGAATGGCTTGGTATATTCTGAATACGTCCTTATCTATTTAAAGTCGCCAGATTTTATAAATAGTGGAATTTCAAAACTAACGGGAACTGCTGGACAAAAAAGAGTGCCAAATGATTACTTTTCTCAACATCCTTTTCCATTACCCCCACTAGCCGAACAACACCGCATCGTTGCCAAAGTAGACCAGCTAATGTCCCTCTGTGACGAACTGGAGGAACGCCAACAGAAGAAACGCGAAACGCGCGTATTACTCAACAACGTTGCCATCAATCAACTCCTCACTGCCCGTGAACCGGACACCTTTGCAAAACACTGGCAGTGCATCTGCAACAACTTCGATTTGCTCTACAGTGCGCCAGAAAATATTGGTAAACTCCGGCAAGCCATACTTCAACTTGCTGTCATGGGCAAACTTGTCCCGCAAGATTCAAGTGATGAACCTGCGGCGGTGCTGTTGGATAAGATTCGGTTTGAAAAAGAGTTGTTGATGAAGGAAGGAAAGATTAAAAAGGAAAAACTGTTGCCTGAAATTACAGTAGATGAACTTGAGTACAAGATACCCCAAACATGGGTCTGGTCTAGGTTAGGAGAAATTTGTGAACTTATTACAGATGGAACGCATCAAACCCCAAAATATACACCTTCAGGGAGAATATTTATATCTGCTCAAAATGTAAAACCATTTCGTTTTATGCCAGAAGTTCATAAATTTGTATCTGAAGAAGATTATCAGGGATATATTAAAAACCGAAAACCAGAAGTTGAAGACGTTTTACTAACACGAGTCGGAGCAGGGATTGGAGAAGCTGCTGTTATAGATAAAAATTTAGACTTTGCTATTTATGTAAGTGTAGCATTAATTCGTCCTTTCAAAAATTTTATTGACTCTTACTATTTAACAATATGGCTTAACTCTCCCAGTGGAAAACATAAATCTTCTATCAATACTTATGGCAAGGGAGTGTCTCAGGGAAACTTAAACTTAGGGCTTATTAGAAAATTTGTAGTTTCAATTCCTCCTTTAAAAGAGCAAAAATCTATTGTTGCAAAAGTAGATCAGTTAATGGCTATCTGTGACAAATTAGAGGCAGAACTGGCTCTATCTCAATCCGAACACGAAAAACTGATTAATACAGCCTTACACCAACTTTTAATAATTAAGTGATAAGGTGATTGAAAATGTAAAGTTGGGTGATGATTGATTGTAGACTAACAACTTTTCATGTCATTGCAAAGTTAAGAATTATGGGTTACGTTTGAATTCTTCAATTAAAACTTCAGCACCTTTGTTCATTTGTTCTTCATTCTTACGCCTCAAGTGAGAATATAGTCGATCAAGAATTAATGGACTACGGCGACGGTGATCGTAAATTTGAGTTTGTAAAGTGTATGATTCTCTCTCTAGGTCTTGAGGGGTTAACTTCCCGTTCTTTAATTCTTGTAAAAGAGCCTCAGCATCTTCTCTAAGTTTATCCAACCTGTTTGCAGCTTCCTTATGTTCACTATATTGACGTAATCCAAAAACGTAAGCAGGAGCTAACGGAGCTATAAATGCTAATAAAAACTTTTCGAGCGTTAAGCCTCCAATTATACTAATTAAAAAAACAATAACGGTAAGGATAAATAATATAGCTATTATTAATTTGTTATATCGTCGGCGTAATTGAGCATCCCACCATATATTAGAACGTTGGCAAATAATCCTTGCTTGGTCAATTGATAGTTGACTAACAACTTGTGGATACCAATCTATAAGGCTTACATAGTTTGGATCTTTACGTTTAAATTTATTAGCAGCATCAATAATAGTTTCTGGTTCAACACGAACTCCACAGTTCAAATTTAACCAATTGAATTGTAAAACTTCACAGTCAAAAAGCTGTTGTATTTTTGCGGCTTTCTCTTGAAGAGATTTTTGAATATTAGCGAAAACTAAACTTTCTAATAAACTAGCTATGATTGCCCATAATCCAGCATAAACTGTCATGCCAGGGAAAAATACAATTACAATAGACCATATAATTGCCAAAGGAATAGTAATTAATACACTAATAAATTGTAAGGCTTTGGCATCAGAGTATAGTTGCCTTTGTGCTGCTAGTTTTTCTAATTGATTATGAAAATTTTGTTTTTGAGGAATATCATTCATATATTGATAGCTTACATAAAAATTTTTTAACTATAAATAGGAAAATCAAAACCAAAAAAATCTTGCCACTTAGAAATCGATGCTTCATATTTTAACTCATCGTCTAATTGTCTAGCTTCTAAAGCTTTCATTTCATCAAGACAAGCTCTAATAAATATTTTAGTTTTTTCTTCAGGAGTTAAAGTATTAATATTTCCTTGAATACCTTTAGGATCATTTACTGAGCAATAAATATTTTTTTGAATATATTCTAAAACTTTAGGTATTTCTAAATCTACATATTTAGATGCTTTACTGTATGTTTGTGTAGAATAAAAATCTAATATCATATTTTCTATTAAATATGAGGGCATTGAAGGCATAGTTACTCTCTTATTCCAATATTTCATTATCCTTATAGTGTTTAATACATTACCATCATGGCTCTGATTTATTTCATTAACTCGGCTTCTATCTATTCTTGGGTCTGTTTTTTTCCAATCTCCCATACCATCAGGTATTAAGTAATAATCTTTATCCAAGATATTTTTTATTGTGAAGAAACAAGGAACAATGTCAAATGACCAAGGATAGCTTTTTAGTTTTAAAACAGCAGCTTCCATATTACGCTTAATCTCAGCACTGCTATATTGTGGCACTTGAGAAAGTAAACTGATGAATTTGTTAATAACTTTTCTTGAATTAAGCTTATTTGTATTTTCATAACATAGCAGGTTTAGTTCATAAGCAGAATCGGGGACATATATTTCGATTCTGTCTCCATATTCTTGATATTGACTTCCATCAGCATGAAGGGCAATCATTATATCAATATCATCTAATTCTCTTTTCTTGGTACGTCTAGCAAAAGAACCAAAAAATATATCTTTCTCTGAATATAATTTTGGAAAGTTTATATCTTTGTCAGGAAATAAACGTATTTGCTGAACAAGCCAATCCCTGCCTCTTCTAGCTGATTTAGTTTCATCAGGATCTAAATTTACGTAATCTCTTAAAAAAAGTTCAAAAGCTTCGTTAACAGTTTTAACCATAATTCTGTGAGGGCAGTATGCTTTAAGCCAGTATTTGGTATAAGCGATAAGTTATTAGATATTGAACGCAAAGATACGCTTTTTAAGACTTTAGCGCGATTATACGCATAAATATACTATTGCAGGTGTAGAGATAACCGTACTCAGCCTTAATTAAGGTATACAATTTTTACTTGACTTAACTATTGACTATTTCAGAATTTTAGCCAGATACACAATCTTGCATCTACACCGGAAACCGCCGCATCATTTCCGTCAACGCCACCGCCTCCCCATCCGGCGTGTATACAGTGTCTCCCGACATCGCAATTACAATCCTTTGCCGCCCCGCCCACTCGAACCAAGCAACCACCTCCGATTTAGCCTGTGCCGATTCCGGCTTCCTGCCCTCCTTACAAGCAGCCACAAACACAGCTTCCGGTGACTTGATTCCTTTCCATGTCCGTATCGCCTCCTTGAGACAAGCGATCGCACCTAACAGAAATTAACCACAGCCGTAATATTGCTGATTGTTTACCTCTTGTAAGAGAAATATTGCGCTCTTTTGCGTAAAACCACATACTCAAGATGTAAGTTCTATATAAACCCGTGCTGTTGGCAAACTCTAGCCCAAATTCATGAATACTCAAGCAACTCAGAAAATTCTACTGTTGGCTGCCAATCCCATCGGCAGTAGATATCTGCGTCTGGGTGAAGAGATGCGGGAGATTGAGGAAGGGCTAAAAAGGTCAAAAAATCGAGAACGCTATTCCATAGCCACAGCCCAAGCAGTACGCTATCGGGATATCCGCAGAGCAATCCTGGAACACGAACCACAGATCTTTCATTTTTCAGGGCATGGGGCAGGAGAAGAAGGCTTAGTATTTGAAGATGAAACAGGAGCAGCGAAATTAGTAGATGCTGAAGCGTTAGCCGGGCTGTTTCAGTTGTTTTCTGGGCAGTGGGGACGGTACGGCTAAGATTATTGTGCCAAGACCTTCTTTACTTCGGTGACAGGTTCCAAGTACAGCTTTTCGAGGTATCCAAATGTATAATAGTTTTATCTGGCAGTTACCCACAGAATATCAAGCTAAAAATATTCGTACACAACTATCATGGGATGGTCAAATATACTACGCTTGTAATAACTGTGGTTGGGAATTTAAAATTGATCCTTTATTTATTAAAGGATTATCAGAAGATAAGCATATTGATCTTAAATGTACTCAATGTGATACGGCTGGGTTAAATTTGGTTCGGCATCTAGAGCATAGGGTTAATAGCTGTAAGGATTGCAATCAAGAAAGTGAGATAAAAGTTACTCTCTTCGACGAACCTAAATGTCCTTATTGTTTATCTATAAATTTAGAAACCCAGTCAAGTTCAATAAATCCTGCTTTTCCTACTTGTTTTGGAGACTATCCCTATCGTCACATTTGGGGTAAATCAGAAGAAGAGGATATAAAAGCTATATTTCAACAAACTCAAAGCTTAAACTTTCTTCCAGAATTTCCTCTATATCTTTTGTTGTCAATTGCTCTTTGTAAAAGACTATCGCTTTGTAATGATTATAACAATCAGAGAAAATTTAAATTCTTACTTAATGCTGAAGGACTTTGGCTTAGAGATTATTTTCAGCGTACTGGAGAGATTGCTGCTGGGATTGAATCTGTAAATATTTTAGAGGAATGCGTAAGTCTCATAGAAGATCCATTGGATTCGGTATTTATAGAATATAACCTTGTAATATCTATTTACAGCCTCTTGGCAAAATATCCCGAAGAAATCGTATCTTTGTTGGCAAATCGCCCACAAATCAGACTAAATGCAATTAAAATTGCCAAGAAAGCTCTTAAAACGACTGAAACTCTATATACAAAAGGGAGTTTAAACATTCAATATATCTACAACCTTCAAACTTCTGAAGCAGAAGGTAGGATTGAATTAGCCAAGTTCAATTTTATTATTGGTGATATCCTGAAAGTTGGTGAAGCAACACAAGACCAATTACAAGAATCCGTTGAGTATCTAAATCAAGCTGAAGAGTATCTCAGACAAGTCTCGCCTCATACCTATTTTATAAAACGCTTGGTATTTGGAATTCGTGCCTCTAGGGGGTTAGCGATATCTTTATTTAATAACAAATCTAAAGAGCAAATAGAAAAGGCTATTAAAGACTTGAAGTACGTCTTGTCTTTCCAAGAAAATGATCGAGCTTGGTCGGATAAAATACTATCACTATATTATCTTGCCAATCTTTATTTAGAGATTGGTCAAGATAACCAAGCAAAAACTTCATTAGAAAAAGCTATGGCGATTGCTCTAGATGAGATAAATTCTGCATTTCAGAATGAACAAATACTCTTGCAAAAAACAAACCTTTACATAAATATATTTGAAAGTTTGGCTCGTTATTATGTAAAAATAAATCGTGCCGAAAAAGCACTTAATATTTTGGAATCTATTAAACTGGCAAGTTTACGCCTTAGCACTCTTTCAGCCACAGATAAAGCAAAACGCCAGAAAAAATCGGCGCAATCAGTAGCTAAAGCATTTTTAGCTTTAAAAATATTTGGTCAAGCCCAACATACAAAAATCAAAAAACCACAACTTCAATCTGCTGCTCCAGATTTAAAAAAATTAGTTGTCTATCTAAATGATGTTCCAACAGCCTTGCTCTCTTTTATTAATGATGGACTTAACTTTACAGTTATAGCAGTCATCCCTTCTAAAATTTTTACTTATCGAATTTATGGTAAACAATGGAATACTGAAGTCCACTCACTGGAGGAAATGCAGAAGATGATGGTTCTTCTAGAGCCATCTCCAGTACGGGAAAAACGATTAAAACGCCTTTGCTGCGCTGGATATGATACATTTTTGAAACCATTAACCAGCTTTCTTGAAACAAATCAAATTCAGAGAATTTGTATTAGTGCCAAACCTGGATTAGGTAGTTTACCATTTGAGGCTTTTTTTGATGAAAGTATATCATCTGATAATCATTCAAAGTATCAATTTGATGTATTTTATTTACCATCACTATCTTTAGGATTTGATTTACTGAACTTAGCACCTAGACGTAGTGACAGTAGATTGTTGGTTATTGGTTACTTGGGTGAAGATATAAGATATACTAAACAAGAGCTTGATTATATTACTAAATTATGGGGTGACCGAGTCACACGACTAGATGGTAGTCAATGCACCAAAAAATCTGTGTTGAATGAACTTAAAGGAGACTATGATTACATACATTTCTCTTGTCACGGTACATTTAACCCTATAGAACCTCTTAAATCAGCATTGCATCTTGTTCCTAATCCAGAAAGAGACAGTCATCGTATTATGGCTAGTGATATGGCGACCATCAAATTTAAACACGCTCCTGTAATCACGATGTCTGCGTGTTCATCAGTCTTAACTTCCATAGCTGCTGCTAGCGACTGCATTGGATTAACTGGTAGTCTTTTTAGAGCAGGGGCGCGTGCCATCATCGGTAGCCGATGGCCAGTCTATGATTATACGGCTGCTATATTTACCGAAAATCTCTATAATAAGTTTTATAACTTAGAGAATTCTCCATATATTTCTTTTTGTAAAGTTCAATCTGAAATGCAATTAAACTATGGTATTGAAGATTGGGCAGCCTTTGCGTATCTTGGTCTTCCATAAACAAAGTTTATCAACCTTAAAATTCAGTTATCTTAAGATGCCTCTATGGAAAGCAAACAGCAAATTGAATTAATTATTAACTCCAACGATGAAGCCATAATTAATGACATAAAAGAGTCGTTAGCTTCTTTGGATGTTAGCCAAGGAAAACCTGCTAGAGAAAGTGGGGTAATAACAATTCTGGTTATCGTGGCAGAGACTTTGAAGATAGTAAATGAACTTTTAAAGCTTAAAGAGAATCTCAAAAAAAAGCAAAATAGCTTAGATAAACCCCTTGAGATAACTATTCGTAATGAAGATGGGGACTCTATTGATTTAGATGATGTAACTTCAGAAGAGTTCCCTTCTTTTTTACAATCAGGCAATATGGACGAATAAACTTAATTGGGATGACAGGAGTTGTGATCGCCTCCCGTCAATTCTCGGCACAACTGATACTGAGTACATCCAGCTACTAGCCCAAGGTTACGACCCAAATCTAGAATATCAATTGATAGAGCTTGGTGAAAGCCCAGACCAAGCCCGAAAGCTGACGCGAGTAGTAGGGGCTGACACAAGACAAGCCACACCAGCTAGAACACGAGTGGCAAGAATTTATGGCGGCTTGGGACAATTATTTTGGGGATGCGATCACTCATGCTTGCAAAGAATAAATGGCGTGGCTACAAAAGCACGAAAAACAATATTTCCCAAAGGCGATTTTGGTGAGTGCCTTGCGAGAGCAATGGAAACCAAAAGCATGGCGTGATGAATATTTGGAACTACCAAATCTAGAATCACCTGGGCAGAGATGGTGGAACGCAGCAGCCAAAACGTGGGGTTACGATGTCCGCAATCGCCTTGTTGCTGATGTTTTTTATGATGAAGGCACAGAATTTATCAAGTTCACCAATGGTAAGAAAATCACGGTAGATGCTGCATGGCGTTGGGATTGGGAACGCTTAATGAAATATGCCATTAATCGATAGCACTTGCTACCCCTCCCATCTCACCAACAGCCCATCTGCTGCGACCAAACCCCAATGCTGACACTTCGCCACTAGTTTCTTGATCACGATCCTTAAAGCAGGGTCGTCCGCCCAACACTCCATTAGAAAATCATCCCCAGGATTTTCACGCCATTGTTCCGCTATCTTGAGCTTCTCCATTCTCCAAGGCCGCACCCTCGATCTCTCAACAACAGCCTCATAAGACCATTTTTCAGGATCGGAGTCAGCCGCCACAGCACAAACACCTTCACTATGGGCTTTTGGTTCTTGAGAGGGAGGGGCGGAATGGCTGTTTTCTAGAACGGCAGGGGCGGCGGAAAAGGTGTCTTCATGACTGGTTCCTGGTTCATCACCTAAATTCTGGTTCTCTGCCATCAACGAAGCAGACAGGCTCGGTTGAGCTTGATTCTCAGACTGGCTGAGGTTTTCAGAATTTGCAGCGACGGGCGCGGCGGAAAAACTGTCCTCATGAATGATTTTCTGGTCAACACCCAATTCTTCCTTCTTTTCTAACAACGAAGCGGATTGACTCGGCGCAACATCCACAAGCTTTAGCGTCGTGCAGTCCGTTACCGCGGGTAACTCTTCTTTCTCTTCTTCCACGCTTTTGAGGGTTTGAGGCGACGCATCCCTCAAGGATGCGATCGCCGTCTCATCACCATGCAAATTTTCGCTATTGCTGGAAGAACTAACTACCTTACCAACCACCTTAGTGGGTGGTTGGTAGGTAGTTAAAGAGTTGTTAGAAACGTTGTTAGGTTTCTGGAAGCCTTGCAAATCCTCACTTTTTTGACTATTCTTTTGGAAATGATCCAAATCAGGGTGGAATTGTTTCACTTCGGTTTGGTTTTGGTTCCTCCCGGTATGGTTGATTTCCTTCCCGGCGTGGACAGCTTTCTCGTCACAAGAATTGGTTTCGCCTGATGTGGACGATTCCCAGTAGAAGCGATTGTAATAACCGTGCAGGTTACGGACGCGATAACCTATTAGCCCAGGTCTACCAGAAGGCAATCGGCCAAACACTTCCTCATACTGAAATAATCCTTGGGCAGTCAACGCTGCACCTGCTTTTTGCAATGACTTGTAGGTGAGGTTGGTATCGAGTTTGTGAGCAGATCCACCAAATTGTTCTGCTGCAACGGAGTCTAACCATAGCTGCTGCACACAAGGAGGCTGCTGCCTCACCCAGTTGATATCCTCAATCGAGATTTTGCAGTGGGGTCGAATCGATTTTTCTTCTGTAGGTTGTTTACGATCACCCCGCTTGTGACCGCCGTTAATTGCTTTTAGTGCTGTAGTCATTTTCTCTCCTAAAATTAAGCATGACAATACGAGCGACATAGTTGCAATGCCGCATTCAGCTTTTTTCAAAGGGCGCGAGTTTTATTTACTGTTTTGTTTCTTGCCAGAAACGCAATTCGTTCTTGAAATAGCGATCAGTCTTTTTGGGCTTGTCCTTCCAATGCGCCCAAGCAACCCAAACTTCATCACCCATGTCTTCGATGACTTCACCTTTAGCGTTGTATAAAGCGCAATAAATATCCGCGTGGGCAACGATGGAACCAAGCTTAATAATCAGTTCGCCATCCAAAGAAGCAGAATCAGCAGGGTTTTCTTCAGGAACCATTGGTTCCGTAATGAGTGAGGATTCGGCTTGCTCAAGGGCAGCAATTAACTCCGTCTCTTGTGGGGTCAACTCTGCCCAGTAGTCAGATTTGATAACCTCGTACTCTTGGGCGACTTCTAAATAGTCCCACCAGCTACACCCAGGCTTGGCAAGCACAGCCCGAATGTCAATAACAGCCTGTGGAAGTAGTTGCAATTGCTCTGCTCGATATGCGATCGCAATTGGTGTTGGTTCGCTGCCGAGGATGATTGCAGCAGCTTCCAAGGCTTTGGTATTGTTCATGGCACTGGCCAGATTCCCCAAAGCAATACCCATCAGCCGTAAGCACTCTTGGGCATTCTCCTTTGGTGGTTCAATAGCCAGCGATCGCAGATCAATAGTTTTTTCTAGCGAACGCTTGACTTCCTTGTTCAGTACCTTAGCCGCTTGTTTAGTGAGAGTATTTCCCCACTGCTGAGAAGGACGTTCTTCTACTGCGCGTTCTAACTCCTGAATGCGTTTTTGTAATCGCTGGTTGTCAAGCTCCAACTGCCTCAACCCCTCCATCTCGTCCAGCCGTTGCTGTAGCTGGATGTTTTCTTGTTTCTGTTGCTGAAACAGGTTTTGTAAGGCGGTCAGTTGTTCTTGTACTTGCTGCTGGGCTTGGGTAGTTGCTTCCGCCTGTAACCCAAACCTCAAATCCTGTTCTAACCGTTCAAGTTCCTGCTGGTGCTGCTGCTTCAGTTGTGCGATCGCTTCGGCGTATTCTTTGGGGTAAGTTCGCTCGGTAGTAAATGAGTCGATTGCGACATTACTCAAATCCGCATTGTTCACCAGTTCTCTATCACCATCCGCAAAAGTCACAATCTGCTGCCAGTTGTTCGGTGGGTCTGCTTGGATGGTTCCTGACTCACCGTGTCTTGGATGAGTTGGTGACGTAACCGTGACTGTGTTGGTTTTCGGAACCATTGGTTCCTGAGTTTGGTGAACTATTGGTTCCTGAATCTGAGGAACCAGTGGTTGCTGAGTTTTTTGCCGTGGCAGACGAGGAACCAGCCTATTAGCAGCTGCGGCAAAGTCCGATTCGCTGGGTGAGGAATTTTCAGAGAGTGCGATCGCAACAGCCTGTTTCAGTTTTTCTGGTTCCTTGACCAAACGCAGCAGTGAACGGGCTTGGCGTTCGTTTTTGATATGTTCGCCCAATTCATCAGCTGTGTCCTTAACTTTCTTAGCCCCTAACAGTTGGTTGATTCTGCGATAGCCACCCCAGGCGGATAGTTCTCTTTGGCAGTATTCCTCAAAAGACTTGTAGCCAGCTTCACGATAAAGCTGGTTTTCTCTCATCTGCAATATTTCTTCTACAGCTTGCCATTCAAAGCGATCAATGGCAGTGAACGTTTCTTTAATACTGCTGTTGAGAATGCTGTAGCTGGGTGCTGATTTTGTTTCGCGGTCTAGTGTCAGCATAATTATTGCCCACTATTGGTAAATGCACGAAAACAGACAGAAAATGCAATTTAACCAAAGTGAACACTGATACTGATCTTCAGGTTTAACTAAAACTGTGTCAGCATTATAAGTAGCTCACTTTGTAGTGCAACGATTTGAGCAGGCGATCGCTTTGCTTGCCCGGCGGGCGATCGCTCTGACTACGCAACAAATAAAGAAGTTGGAGATTGATTATCTGTTGAGTGCATTTTTCTGGTTTGGTTAGATTGTTCAAGTTCAGTTTCACCTGGAGTCTCAGCCGGAGTGGGTGTCACTGGATCTTTGGTGTAACTGATTAAATCTATTGGTGTAATTTCACCTGTTAAATCTTGTGCCAGAAAATTTAGCGCATTGCATAGCTTATTTAATGATTCACCATCAAGTCGCGGCATGGTTTTAGCTTTTCGTAAGTTAGCTATCGAGTTGTGGCTAACACCCATAGCTTTAGCAAGGTCGCCTGCTCTAATGTCATACCTTGCCATAACTTCTTTTAATCTCCACCTAATCAAAGTCTGCATCACAAAATCAACTCCTCCAGCTTACTTCTATCCAGACTATACCACAAATATCAGAGCTATACTGATAAATATCAGCTTTACTCTGAAAAATATCAGTTTAGACTATTGACTACTGAGAAATTTCAGAGTAGACTTGTAATTACAAGGGAGAAATAAATTAAATCCGTTTTTCCCTGATGTCTAAAATGCTTGCAATTACTCACCCTGAACAGCAAATCTAATTTGACTGATTTAGGTGTAACAAAATACAGGCATTAATCAGGAAACAAGAGATATACAGCCACAAATAAGTTTGCACTGAATCAGAGCTATCCCCACACAAGACGATGCAATAGCTGTTTGATGCGGTTTTAAGTCTTGTGCAACTATCTTCTGTTCAGTCTTGATTATGCTCAAATTCTGCTGGCGTTGAACCATATATTATGGCTCCGCCAAAAATCTGTGAATGCGTTGTGGCTCCCCCACAACGTTGTTCATTAAAAATCAAAGGCGATCGCCCAGCCTGGAAAACTAGCGATCGCCTTCTACCTTAAACAAGGATCTTAATTATGCCTTACATTGCACATACACAGCAACCCATCAGTGAACAAGACCTAGCCCAAGCCGAACTCACGCAGTACATCAGCCAGCAAGCGCAGGCTGTAGCCCCCGAACCCCTCACTACAGTCGAAATCAATCCCAACCATTTCGATATTTACGCTGGAAAATGGCTGGTTGCATACATCACTTATGATTATGACGAGTTCGTAACACAACCTTGGGTAGTCATGGTGAATGGTGTTGAGAAATTCCGTCACACCACACAAATACAGTGTCACCGCTTCATTAACTGGCATCACAAGGATGGAACTCTCAACCCTCAACCAAGCGCAGATGTCCCAGAAGTGCCATTTATCTCAGAAATTTCATTCTACGACCAAGAAGTATTAGCAGATGGTGAACTCTTGGCCAGCGTCAGCTACAGCCATGACGACGAGCAAAACTCTTACTGGCAAGTCATGATCAACAACGTGGAAATCTTTACAGATTCTACTCCTGCAAGATGTCACAGTTACGTCAAGCAGCAGTATCAAGCAGGGTTATTACCAGTACAGAAACCGTTTGAAGAACCATTTCAGGCAGGGGAGCAGGGAGCAGGGAGACAAGGTGAGGAATTTTCCCCTCTGCACCCTGCACCCTGCCCCGTTGCTTCTTCCACTGGCAATGAAATCATGGTGCAGATTGCCCAGGCTTGTGAAAACTTTGGTCTTGAGTTGTTAGACGATGGAATCTACAGAGGCGACGAGAAATTAGGCGAAGTTGGAGAAACCAAAGGCGCTTGGTGGTTTGTCCGAGCCAATGAATCCTCTGAAAAAGCACCCTGTGACTCTGCGATGGATGCTGTCTATTGGCTGTCTATGGTCGATACTCTACCCTCTACTGAAACTTTGGATTACGAGCAGTTACTAGAACTTCCATTCGACCAACTGACAAGTGTGCAATGGCAGAAGTTACTGGAGTATGAACCAGTGCTAGAACTAATCGCTGCGTAAATAGAATTCGGGAGTCAGGAGTAAAAATTCTTCTGATTCCTAATTTTTTCTCTTCATTTATTCACCAATTAAAACAATGGAACCAACAATCTCAATTCCTCCGGTTTGGCATTATCCTCGATTTGGCTTTGGACAACGGACAGAACGCGGTCAAATTATAGGCATGAAGTATTACGCCGAAGACACATACTTAGCTGACGAATATGGTGCAGGTTGGCGATATATTCTGCTACTAAACAAAAACGCTGAAGATGATGAAACACGGATTGAGGATGACATAAAACTGCTTTCACCGCAGGAATTAAAGACGGTTTTAGAAACAGAAATTACCAACCATTTGCGCCAAGTTGAATCACTCAAACACGAGTTGAAAGCAGTTGGTGTGAGTGTTGTGTTAACTGAATCCACTGATAAAAAACTCACCCAGCCGCCTTATCCATCTCTGCACGATTTAGTTGATGCCGGGAAATTTATCCTCAAAGAAATCGCAAAACACCCCGATTATTTAACACTTGGATATCAGCCAGATTTAACTATTGGCGATGCTGAGACTGCGCTTTCTTATCTGGAATTGGAACTCGAACCGAATCAACTCTAACGCTACATCAGGAGACTGAATTATGAGCATCAGATGGGACGAAAATGAACTAACAACTTTGCATGAGATGGCAGAAATGTACACTCCTAAGCAAATAGCTTTTCGCCTAAAAAGAAGAGGATATACACGGACAGTATCAGCAGTTAAATCCAAATTACAGGCTTTGGGATATTCTACACGCCCTACTTTGGATAATTACAGTTGTCGTGAGATTGCTAAAAACCTTCGTTTGCATTCAAATACTGTTGCCAGGTGGGTAAGGCTGGGTTGGTTGAAAGCCACAAAGCGTTCTGTTCATTGTTATCAAGTCAAAAGTCGGGATTTGAAACAGTTTTTCACAAACCCTCCCGTTTCTATTAAAAAGCGGATTTCCGAAATAGATCCACAAGTTGTTAGGTATTTAGTCGGTTAATCAATCGTGAAAGTAAAATAAAATTATCCTATGTCTAAACCCCCAACAATGTTACTCCCAAAACTTGAACAACAACTGCTTCAACTTGACCAGAATGAGAAACTGTATATTATTCAACTCCTAGCCCAGAGTCTCACAATACAGGATACTCAAAAAGAACAACCAACCAAACTCTCCCAATTTTTTCGTCAATCCCCCTTGGCTGAAGTGGGTGAAGAACTTGACCTGAGCAGAGATCACAGCCTGATTTAAGATGTCTTCAGCCGATGAACTACCTAATATATGTGGACGCGCTAGATGACTCAAGCTCTACCCAACTTAACAACCTTTGAACAATTTATTGAGTGGTATCCCTCAAATGGGATGCAATATGAGTTACATAAAGGAGTTATTGTTGAAATGCCACCCCCAACCGGCGAACACGAGAATGTTGTTGGATTTTTGGCAGCACAGATCACTTTTCAATTTTTGCAAATGGGACTTGGGTTTCGCATACCCAAAACTGCCTTTATCAAAATTGAGAGTAATAATTCAACCTATTCTCCCGATATTTTGGTATTAAATCATAGCAATCTTGTTAATGAACCTTTGTGGAGCAAACAATCGACTGTGATGCAAGCGGAATCTGTACCAATTGTTGTCGAAGTAGTCAGTACCAATTGGCGAGATGACTATTACGACAAGTTCAGGGATTATGAAGAAATGGGAATTCCTGAATATTGGATTGTAGACTATGCTGCACTCGGTGGCAAAAGATTTACTGGTAATCCTAAACAAAAAACTGTCACCATTTGTAATTTAGTTGACGGCGATTATCAAATGACTGTGTTCAGGGAAGATGATGTGATTGTATCACCTTTATTTGCCCAACTAAAATTGACAGCACAACAAATTTTTGATTCGGCTTTGTAGAAAGCCGAGATTTAAAACAGTTTTTCAATAATCCTCCGGTGCTTATTAAAAAGCGAATTTCTGGAATAGATCCACAAGTTGTTAGATACTTATAGGACTTACGCATTGACAGAAAGTTGATACTATGCAATCAAGCCCAACTTCTGTGTTAGGTGTTCTAAAATAAAGTCACGAGCTACTTGAAGAGATAATTTCCTTTGGATTTCATACCAATTTTCAATTAACTCTTCGGAGCGCATTAGTTCTAGTTGTGTAAAAGCTCGAATTGCACTAAAAAAATGAGTTCTAATTGCTTCAGATGTCCTCACCATAAATCGACTAATGCCACACACTTGTTTAATAGCTCTGTGGTAACACTCAATACCCCAATGTATTGAATGAAGTTCCCTAAATTCTGTTTTAGTAATTGAAGAGAGTGCATCTTTTTCAGGGATATACATAATGTAATATCGTTTTGTTTCGTTTTTGAAACTTCTCTGAAAGACCTTCACCTGACCAAAATTTTTCAGATATATAGCAGTCGAAGCATAAATTAGGACATAATAGAATAGAAATGAGTCTAAAAAAATGCCAGCATCTTATAGTTACGATTTAAGAACAAAGGTGATTAATGCGATAGATAGTGGAATGAGAAAGACTCAAGCCAGTCGCATATTTCAAATTAGCCGGAATACAATAGACACTTGGTTAAAGAAGAGAAAAGATACAGGAGATTATCAGGCGAAAGTAAGATATCAGCAAGGATATAAACCCAAAATAACTGATTTAGAGCAATTTCAGCAGTTTGTGCAAGAAAATGGCAGTAAAACTCAAGCAGAAATGGCAGAAGCTTGGCCAGAAAAGATTAGCGATCGCACTATAGGAAAAGCCTTGAGAAAAATTGGTTATACCCGAAAAAAAAACCTACGGGTACAGAGAAAGGGATGAAGAAAAAAGGCGGGAATTTCAAGCCAAAATCAGTCAAAAAGAACGCTCACAGCTAGTTTACGTTGATGAATCAGGAATAGATAATCGAGAAGATTACGGTTATGGATGGAACCCCAGGGGAGAAAGATTTTACGATGTAAAATCAGGAAGAAGAAACCTGAGAGTAAGTATTATGAGTGCTTTATGTCAGGGAAAGTTAGTTGCTCCGTTGACCTTTGAAGGTTCGTGTAATCGATTAGTCTTTGAGAAATGGCTGGAAGAAAAACTTTTACCTGAACTCAAATTAGGACAGACAGTTATTTTAGATAATGCCACTTTTCACAAATCTCAGAAAATTCGTGAATTAATTGAATCTGTCGGGTGTGAACTTGAGTATTTACCACCATACTCTCCTGATTTAAACGATATTGAACATTATTGGTTTCCGATCAAAAACCGAGTCAGGAAATCAGTTGGTACTATCGATAATTTTCGGGATAGAGTTGATACAGCTATTCGTTTAACGTCCTAACCTATACTTCGATTGCTATACTATTAAACCAGATTCTGGGATTTCTAGATGTTGAACTTGAGTAAAATTCTTACCATCAATCGAACATGAGCGATTTTTAGCTATTCCAGTCAAAAACCCTAACTCTTTGTCTTTAAAGAATTTCAGGTTTTTTTGACTCGAATACCAGGTGTCAGTAGTTACTGTTTTTGGACTTAACCCCCAACTTAAAACCTCAATTATCATTTCTTGTAAATAGTCATTTTTGGTTTTTCCTTCTTGCTTGTTATAAATGCGATAATTAACAGGCACAGATTTTCCTGAAAAATCCGTGTAATACAAGGTGATTAATTGAATTCCTTTGACTGCACGGTGATGCCTACCTGAGTAATAGTAACCAATCAATTCTGTTATTTCTGGGTCACTATGAGGCTTATCAATTACCGTATCGTCCCCGCTTAAAATACCTCCTATTAAATTAATATTTGGCTTTATTTCTTCAAATAAATCTTTGGGTTCATACTGCTCACGCAGCAAAAATCTGTTGACACTATCATGAGACAAATCTTCCATTATTTCTGCCAACCTTGTGCAGCCTGGATATTTTGATTCTGCCAACAAGAACAGAGTGTAAGTGTCGAGGTTACATTTTGCGGTGGATGGCTTGCTAATAGCTCTGATTGTCTCAACCCTAAATACGCTCTGCACGTCAATTATCCGTCTTTCCAGCCCCAGAGTGATTAGCGATCGCCTGTTTATGCCTGATTTTCCTTACTACATTGTTTGTCTAATTTGTCAATGCGTAACTCCTAACTTAGTTGATTAATCAATATCTGAAGTTTGCTGCTGTAACTGTTGTACTACTTCTGGGGGTAAACCTGTTAGTCGAGAGATCGCGTCAACAGCCATGCCCTCAGCTAACAGGTTGAGGGCGATTTCACGGACTTTCTTGTTGCTTCTTTCAGCCTCAAATGATTGGTAGATTATTGACTCGCGCATAACGTCTTTTCTTAGCAAACGCTCAATTACTTCTTCCTCTAAAACTAAACTAGCTAAGATTGCAGTAGCCGCCGAAATATGACTTTGTGCTTGTTTTTGAGGAAGTGTATCAATAGTTGCAGCTACTTGTTGTAGTGTTTTAACCTTGTTAACCGTAGCACTTAAGACGGCAAATGGTAGCAATCCTATAGATTTTAGAAATATATCTGTGGATTGCTCCCACAATCGAATTATTTCAAACTTATGGTGAAGTTTTTTAGTAGAAAATGTGGTGTTATACACTTGCTCAGATGTAGTTTTTTCTAGATAAATTACTACTTGATGTATCTGTTTGTCAGGAAAGCGTTCGTAGATTCGCACATAGTAATAAGCCATCTCGAAAGGTAGATTTTCATCAGGCTTTGTTCGGAATTCAATATGCAATACAACTTCGTTTGATTGCAACAGTATCACGCCATCATTCCGCATTGGTTCCCAAGTCACCCCTGTTGGACTTAATAGAGTTAAAGTGATGGGTTCACCTAACAGCCAAGTTGCAAAATCAGAAGAATATAGTTCAGCAATTAATTTACAAGTATTGTCAAACATTGATAGAGGTTATTAATATATTTGGTTAGAATTATTGTAAAATATTAGCCAATTTTGTAGTTAAGATAGTTACAATAATAAATCATAAGTTATTGTATTTCTCTTTATCAATTTCTTTCCAAAAAATTAAGAGCTTCGCTAAAAGTTTAGAAGTTTGTCATTCAATAATTTTTGGCAAACATCCTGAAACAGTATTCGATAAAAATTGGAGATAATTGCTAATGGCTGAAATCAAACTAGGCTTAGGTAATCCACCTCTTCCTATTTACTTGTACGTCAAGAAAGTAGAACTCAACGGTCAGGTTTATGGTTGGTATAACTTTGATGTCGCTCTCGATAAACAGACTCCCATACCTCAAAGAGCATTGACAGGTTATATCAGCGAAATACAACTGACAGATAAAGAGTTCAAGGGCAAAGATAATTTGAAGTTAGATATTTTTATTTTGGCTGATGAACTTTACGTTGTCCGAAGCGGGATTGAGACTAACTTTACTAAGTCTTTCTTACTCGCCGCATCAATTGTAGAAGACTTCTCTAGACCTCTAACAATTGTTGCTAATCCCGGAGAGGAAAACGTCGTGTTCTGCGGGTTATATGATGCTTTAACCAAGACCAAAATCCGCCGAGATTGGGATGCAAACGCTGACTGGGCAGGACTATTACAGCAGATTCAATCAAGATTATTCACCCGTCCTAAATATGATTTAGACGAGGATGAACGCGATCGCCCCGTTGTACAACCACCTTCTCCAACGCCTGCGAAATCTAATACAGTTCATCCCCAAGACTTGCGCGTAAAACAAGTCCGCATATTGACTAATTATCCAGTGGACTTAATTAAAGAGTGGTTGCAGTTTCAAGATGCTTCGGCTCCTAGCCAACTTCCTGTTGCTGTTGTTGATAGGCTGGTGAGAGATATTTGCTTGGCTTGGGCTGCTGACAAGGTTGATTCAAATCATGCCGCCGCTTCTTATCAGCAACAAGTATTGGGAGCGATCGCCTCTGGGACTACTGAGATAGAAGCCATCCAACAGTGGATGAATTATGTTGCAGGACTGGTAACACCTGTAGCTTCTCGTTAGATATTTAATAATGCAGCCATCACAACGGCTGCTAATTTTTTCCAGCGAAAGCTACACTCATTTTTTTGAGAGTTATTTAGGAAAAAATATGGCAGAATTATCACGCATCATTCAATTAAGAGTAGAAGAACTAGAAACCAATTTAGAGCTAACATACTCGGAAATTTTTACCAAAGTTTGTCAAGAAAATAATCTAAATGCGTTGGCTCTTGAAGAAGTTCTAGAGTGTGATTGTCCACACGGATTAATTGGGCTTATTCAAGATTCGGATGAATCATCCATTTTAGGTTATCTCAACAAATAAGAGCAATATCAATATTAAGAGTAAACACAATGTTTAGGTGGGATGTTGGTATGTATTTCAGGAGTTTTAGGAAGTGCTTTGTTGAATGGATGCCTGGATTTTGATGGAACCCAATAGGAGAGCCAAAATGTTAAAGCTTAAATATCTAAACCTTTTTGTGGCTGCTTGTGGAGCAATTGTATTAGTCATTGGTAGCATTATCGGTATTAAAGGAGTAATCAAGGGAGAAGGTGCAAAGACTTGGTTTGCAGCTATATCTTTCATGCTAGGTGGAACAGCATTGCAAGCCGCAGCCCTCAACCGTTTTTTCAAATATCAACTCGATGAAAAAATAGAGCGAACTTTAAAGCAACAACTTCAACCAATACCAACACCTTGCAGAGGGTGTCGCAATTTTCATGGTCTGGAATATGGAGGGGTGAAGCTTGTATGTGCAATTCATCCGCTAGGAGTAGAGGGCGATATTTGTCCAGATCACGACAAGTTCAGCAAGCCCTAACTAATCACCCCAGCATTAAGCACTTAGTGGTTCTGGTTCTGTATCGGCTATCTCCAAAACCCGACGCAACCAATCCCCACTTGCAACAGCCGCAGCTTGTTTTTGTTGGGCATCAGACCATATTTCGTCCCAGTGGAATAACCAATTAGTCATTAAACGCACTAAATCAACTAATTCACAAGCCCGGTCAATGTCATCCGCTTTCACCATGTCTGGTACAGTCCACTCAATAAAATACCGACTTTCTTTTACCAGAGGCAGCATTAAATCCTTTGATGAGTTTTGAGTCCAGAAAGACTGAATTTGCGACAAGTGATTTGCTAAATGATGTAAGCGAGTAGAAACATCATCTTGCATAAAAATTTTTTGCTCTGGAGTCACTTCAATCATAAGTTTCCCAGGAATTCAATAATGATTTGGGCTACCCTTTCCCTAATATTAGGGTCAAGTATTTCCATTGTACGATTCTGGCGAGGACGAAGATTAACCATCAACTCAAAAATCAACCTTCCAGTGATGGGCATAAAGCTGGCAGCCCAAATATCTTGTTGTCTACTGCCGTCATCTAACAATTTTTCTTCACAATCCGAGTGCAGACCACCGCCACCAACTAACACTCGTCGTTCTATATCAACTGCGGTTTTGATGTAAAACTTGTGTTTTTCTAGCATTTGCTCAAATTGTTCAGGCGTGGCGCGTGAGCGTAACAACAGAATCAATCAACTAACCTCACTCTATTCTTCAACTTCCGGTAACTCAATTTCACCATCCTCTATGAGGCACCTCCAGTCAACATCATCCACATCTATAGATTCGTCGTACTTATCAGCCTTAAGTATTTGTTTGATTAATTCTTCGACAGGAATTTTTAATATGGCAGCTTCTTGCCGTAAGTCCTTGCAAATTTCATCCCAATTATCTGCACTAGATACCCGGTCAATCAAAATAGCTTCAGCCATACGAGTCTTAGAAACACCTCTGGTATGTCCCCACAGAGATAAACGGATTTCTTTAACAATAGGAAGGTTTACCGGAAATCGGCGATCTCGTTTTCTAATCATAAGAATGTATGTCAGAATAATTACTAATTTTAGCAAATTTAGTGACTATTTAGAAACCAATTAGTATATTTTTAGTTTCTGAATGGTACAAAATAAAAAGAGCGCCCCGATAATTGGCTTTATCGGGACTTCTCCCAGTACAGACACACCTGTAGTCAGGAGCAACCGCAATTATGGCAGAAATTACAAACTTAAATGACTTTTTCATTCTTCATCCCATGTATCACCGCTCACTTGCAGAGCTAATGGGAGTATCCACATCGGCTGTTGACAAGTGGAGTAATGGTGATCGCCGAGTTAACCAAAGAACATTAAAAGAGTTGAACAGGCTGCATATATTTCTAAATACCAATCCACAGGTTAGAAATAAATACGTCAAACTTACACAATGTGCAATTTAAGGGAAAGAACTGCACATTGTGTAAGTGAATTTATTGCCCGCCCCCTGCGGGTTTTATATTATGTAAATAGTTCAACGGTTCGACTTTAAGAATGGAGTATCTGAACAAAACACAGTGTCGAGAATTGTTAAGGATTCAGTCGAGGGACACGATAAATAAGTACCTGAAAGCCTTGGGCTTATTCGAGAGAACAAGATTTGGTTGGTCGGAAATTAAACGAATACTAGAACTTCAGATATTTCTAGGGCTAAAACATGGAAGAAATGCTATATCAGACTTTGAAGAAATGTCCCAAAGAGAGTTAGAGCAGACATTTAAAAGCTATGGAGTAGATGTAAATGCTCGATTAGAGGCGCTGCAAAAAATACATAGGGACTCAGTACAGCTAAAACCAGTTTTACGATAAGTCTCTTCAAAAAAATGCCTTGCTTACTTTTTGAGTGATTACAAGCCTACACACCATAAAATCAATGCTCTACAAGCTTTTTGCCTTTGATGACAGACTACATTCACTCTGCGGAATTTTCGATAAAGAGCATGAAAAATTCATTGCTAAATCCATAGAGATTCATGTTACTTTAATACTACACGCTTGAAACGCTTATCCAGCATGGAATCGGCAGAAGGTTAGCGAGTGAAGTGTCCCTTTTTCAACTTTAAAATCCCGGAAATCAGACACTCTTTTTTTCAGAGTTAGGGGTGAGTGTAGTATTGTTCAATCAAGTATCAGTGTTTAAATATACGGGTGTAGGGGTGTAGGGGTGTAGGGGTGCGAGTAGAAAGAATTAGATAGGAGGATGCTGTTAAAATTCAATACCAAATACAGATCAAAAGTTTTACTGTTTTAAGTTTCGTCCGCGAACAAATAAAAACTTCTTCCCTACACCCTTACACCCCCACACCCTTACACCCTCATGTACAGAAAGGAAAAATACACAAAAACATCTCTTGATGGAGAGGTTGAAGTTATAGAAATAGAAGAAAGGAATCCGTCAGGTTTGTTAGAATTTTGTGGAGCGATCATCGCAATTAGTCTCTCAATTTTGGTAGTCACTTTGATTGTGCAAAGTTGGAATCATGCCAGTAGTAGTAATAGAAGAATGGATGAGCGAATCATCCAATCTGAGAAAAATTTGCCAACAGATCCGTGGGCGAGAAATTAGCGATCGCACATGGTACGACTGGGAGCATTTAGCGGGGGCGAATTACCCGCAAGGGAAGCCTGTGGCAAAAAGAAAATACACCCAGGAGCAGACAGAAATGCTGCTATGCTTGGCGTGGCTTCGGAAGCACTTCCCAGGGCGGAAGGTGACATATAGAAGTTTGAGAGACTTCCACAAAAGTAACGAATATAAAATTGATGAAGTACTGGAGAAATTCTGTGAGCAAGTAAATTCAGGTGAACCGTTTGTAGCAGATGAAGTGAAGCAAGAACCCCCAAAAATCGCACTATCTGAAGTCAAGAAGTGTTGCGACCGAATTATGGGGCGGGAGCTTTCGCGGAACTGTTGGGCGGCTTGGAAGCAATTTCTGGGTATTCCCAAATACGAAAGGTTTGTAGACGAAGGGAAAGCCTCTTTGCTGTCCTATATGGCCTGTTGGAGACACGACCATCCCACAAAAAAGTTTCCTTCAGTGTCTCAACTACTAGTGATGATGAGGCACTGGTCACGTAGGGCGATGAGTTTTGAATCAGCTTCCAGTAGCAAGGCGTGGCATCAATGGCAAATGCGGGGATGTAAAGGTAAGGATCTAGTGAAATATCTAGCGGTATGTGGATATAAAGTCTCGATCCGCACATTGTATAAATGGGGAGATTTTAGCCAACGAAGGCATTATTCCCCGTCAGAACTGGCACGATGGAAAAATTTAGCTAAAACAAAAAGAAGCCTCACATCCGACCCGAAGGGCGGTGTGGGATGAATTTTTGGGCAATGACTAAAAGACCGACAACCAAATCAATCCGTAGGATTGAATATATTGCTCTGAAATAACAATAGTGATTAAAAACAGGAGGTGAGTTGCTTTGTTGCTTAACTATCAGTATCGAGTCTATCCAAATACCAATCAAAAGCTAGAACTTAATTATTGGTTGCGAATATGCCAATACTGGTACAACAAGCAACTGGGTGATAGGTTTGATTGGTGGGAGAACAACCGCAATAATATCAATGCTTGTCCGTTAATTTGCCCATTGCCTCAACTGCGAGATAATCCCAGTTATTACTCTCAGAAAAAGCAATTACCTTCTATCAAAGAAGATTTGATAAAAGTTTTTCATTCTGGAGAACTACTAGATTTCTCTCGCGTACCATCCCAAACATTACAGGATGTTTGCAAACGTGTAGATTTGGCATTTGGTCGTTTTATCAAAGGTGACAGCAACGGTAATCGTAGTGGCAAACCACGATTTAAAAACGCTGCTCGTTACCGCACTATGAGGATAGACGGACAAACTATAACTATAGAGCAAGTAGAGAAAAATTGGTTATTTGTATCTTTCTCTAAACTCGAAGGGTGGGTGAAGGTACGACTACACCGACCACTACCAGAAGGGTTTACTCTCAAAAATGCGTTGCTAACCCGAAAAGCTGATGGGTGGTATTTAACGATTTGCCTAGAAGATCCAAACGTACCAGAATTTACACCTGATGAAATAGTACCGACATGGGAAAATACGATTGGACTAGATGCGGTACTTCATGAAGATGATTACCTGGCTACTAGTGAAAATACCAAACTACCTGCACTGAAATCATTCAGAAAATTAGAAAAACTACTAGCTAAAGTGTCGCGTCGTAAATCTGCTAAAAACAAAGGCAGTAGAGCAAGACGTAAACTAGCAAAACGAGAAGCACGGGAACATCAGCGTATAGCCAGGGCGAGAAAAGACCACGCTTTTAAAACTGCTCATTCTCTTGTCAGGACTGGTAAGAAAGTTTTTGTACATGAAGATTTAAATCTAAAAGCTTTATCGAAAAGGAATAAACCTAAACAAGATGAAGATGGTAAATATCTTCCCAATGGTCAATCTGCCAAGTCAGGGTTGAATAAATCTTGGAATGATGCTGCATTTGGTAGCTTTTTCAAAATCCTAGAATACATAGCTGGGAAAGCTGGGGCTAGGAAGATAGCAGTAAAACCTGCATACACATCTCAATTACTCGCGTATCGTGATGAATTTGTGTTTACTGATTGCAGCATCCGCGAGTATTGGGATGAATATGAATCGCTGCTTGTTGACCGCGACGTGAACGCCGCAGTTAACATAAAGCGCGTCGGGCTGGGACTGTTCCCGACTATAAAACGCCGTAGCGGGAATCTGGTAGTAACTCAATCTACTACCCATAGTACCGCGAA
Organism: Aulosira sp. FACHB-615; assembly: GCF_014698045.1. GTDB lineage: Bacteria > Cyanobacteriota > Cyanobacteriia > Cyanobacteriales > Nostocaceae > Nostoc_B. The sequence continues at coordinate 14,805 of NZ_JACJSE010000038.1, read as the reverse complement.
GGAAGTTCTGGTAGTTCTTCGGAATGCTAGAAGCTTACACCGACCGCAAGCGGTCGGTGTAAGTAGTTCACCATCACAAAAAAGGGCAGCATGATACGACTACTTGATAAATTCAACAACGTTTTAGCGTTCTCGGTTAATTTTGTTTTGGGCGGAAAATATTGTCACTATTGCTAATGTTAGGAGGTACAGATGGCACGAAAAGGTGAATTGACGGTACAGGGAACAGAATCAGCAACGACCATTCAGCCCCAGACCAGGAGCATGGTCAAGAGCAAAAAGCCAGAAATTACTCAAGCTCCAAGTGCATTTGCACTGGTTGTTGAAAAGCTAGAGATAGCTTTTGACGAAGACTTGAGACTAGCGATTTTGGAGCGATTAGTCCGGGAGCAAAAACAAATTGCTCAACAGGTGACAGAAGAAGAAAAATTAACTAAAGCTTTGGAAATTGCCAGATTAGAAGCCTTAGAGCAAGCCAGAGAAAAAGGAAAGCAATCAGCCAGAGAAGAAATAGCCCAAAGAAAGCGCGAACAATTAGCTGCAACACAAAAGCAGTTTATTGAGGTGGAATTGGATCAGCTGATTGATAGTTGTGATTACCTACCGTTTGAAACGATGAAGAGAACTGTAGAAGGTTTTGCATCTCATGTAGGCGTAAAAATCGAGTGGAGGGATTTAGAAGATGGGCAATTCGAGTACACCGCCAGTGTCGCATGAGGTTCAGGAATTTATTGATTCCGTCCGTAAAGGTCAGGGATTTGTTGAAATTACTGAACTGATCAGCGAGGAAGTACAGCGCCAGATCGAAGCCCAACTCTATGATTTCCAACAAGCTATAGCGCAATCAAATTTAGCAGCAATTGAGGTGATGTCCGAGGAATTGCAAAGGATTAAAACAGAATCGGCAACTCTCAGTGGGGTAATGGGGCGACTGGCAGCCGCCGTCGCACCCGACCTGCCGCCAACAGAGGACGAGGTTGTTTCTTTCCAGCAAGCAATTAACAACCTAGAACTCTATGGCAGTGTGATTCCCTCTCAAACTGATATTGCGGCGGTTCAATTCCGATTAAAAAATCAAAGAGCGTGGTCTTTGGTATGGCAGTCTGTAGTCAAAATGTTAATTAAAAAATTGGAGGTAAAATTTTGCAAATAGCCGATTTTCATAGAGCCTATTGGAGCGATGAACACAATACAGGAATAGCCAAAATTCATTATCCTGATTTGGGGATATTAGCCCTTTTATTTGAAGATGGAGTTCCCAAAAAAAATGTAAATTTCTTGGATAAAAATGAACGTTCATACTACTGGCAGAAATATCGCAAGAAAGGAATAACACTGCATCTAGGCATGAAAGTCGGGATTGATACAGAGAAAGTTAGGGTAATTAAAAGAGATAATATATTTAAGTTCCCCGATATTAATTTGGAAATTAGAGTAGGGGATAATTCTCTGGTATTACCTGAACAAATACCGACTGAACAAGTGAGATATTTTCGCCCCATAGATGGTGAATGGCAACAATTTGAGGATGATGTGTTTGTAGAATATCAACCTTGTGATTCATTGGTTGATGTGCGATAAATTTCTAGAATTCAGGAGTCAGGAGTCAGAATAAAATGGTAAAAAATACAGCAAAAGCAGAAACTCCGAAAGAATCTAAAGGCGGAGAACTAAGTCTTTCTGATTTAGGCGGTGATGTCGGTCAAGCGATAGTATTCTCAGACGGACACTTTGGGCTAGAATCAGCCGTGTGGCAGAACGCCCAGAGAATAGCTGACATGCTGCCGATAAACATCAAAGTTTTTGGCGATTTATCAGAAGAAGATGTTGCTGAAGCTCTAGATAAAGCCAAAGGTGCTGAATTTCAATCGAAAAATTGGACAGAATATTCCGCCGCTATTAGTCGCTATCTTAAAGCTCTACATAAAGTTCGAGAAAAGCAAGCGGAAGTTAGTGAAAATGTAGCTGAATCCAGGGTTGAGATAGCTGAATTAGAGAAAAATTTGTCTATATCATTAGCGAATTTGGAGTCTAAATTCAGGCAGATAGTTGGCAATTCTCGTGCTAGTGTCGCGGGTGTTCAGGATGATTTAAAAATCAGCTTGGGCAAAATTTCTTCTCAATACTCGGAAGGTAAAAGCAATAAATTAAATAAACTTACAGAGGAGAAAGCCAAAAAAGAACCAACTCCCTACGAAGAACAATCCAGCAATTTGCTAACTCGATTCCAAGAGTTACGAAATGCTCGGTATTCTGGAACTCCAGGCATTACACAACGAATCAGAAGTGTTAGTTAGGAAGAAGGCAGTGAAATGTCAGAAGTTTGTAAGTTATTGACTTGGATATGTGGGTTCATTATTGCTAGTGCGATCGCACAGTTAATTAGTTTGTTGCCCTGGTCATTTCTGGTAATTGGGGTAGCAGCAGTTATCACTTATTGGCAAGGTAAAACTAGCGATTCAAAATTGTTGCAGGTAGTAGCTATAGGGTTAGCTTTTGGATGGTGCAAATGTTATTTCGCTGGGTAAAAATTGGCGGTGTTGGATTAGTTGCTTTGGGGTGTGCCTTGTCAGCGAATCCCAGGGATGTGAAGTTGTTTATCCCGGCGAATTTGGCGGCGATCGCGTTCTCCAGTTACGCCGGTATCGAGCTACGAAAGCTAGAGAAGATATATATTGATAAAGAACGCGCCGAAGACATGCTCGTGGCCCTAAAAGAAACTCAAGCATCAGAGCAATTGCAATATCTGTCCTCGGCGGCAGAACGCAAACGGCAATATGAAGAATCTGATAAAGAAACCGAACGGCAACTCAGTCTTCTGCAACAAACAGCACCTTTATTTTCTGAGGTACTGTCATTAACTGGACAGAATGGGGCTGTAAACCGCATGGCTCTAGGAATGATTCAGAATGGTGAGTCTTTGGGCAATGTACTACTCGCTACCTCTGAAGCAGAAATGCAATTGGAACAAGCGAGGTTACAGGCAGAAATTCATCAGCGACAATTGGCCTTGCAGGCACAACAAGTCAGGGCGGCTGTACATAGTTCTAATGTTGTTGAGATTGCGCCAGAAGTAGAAGCAGAATTACCACAGTCATCAAAGATAGAAGGGCTGGAGAAAGCGGCGGGTGTTGTTGGTTTTCAAACTAAATGCTTGAGAGTTGACAGAGCGCCTAGCTACGAAAGATTAATTTTCGCCATGAAAACGGAGGATTTCAATTCTTTACCTAAATTCAAGGCCGCAGCTAAACTTGCACTGGGGATAGGTAGTAGCGATTTCCCCTGTTACATTTACGCTCCCGAACAAATCGCTGTAGAAGTGCCTTTGCGACCGGAAGACCGCACTTACTATGATTTTCCGACAAGACACTGGCAACAAGGTGAGCGCCTGATTGTTTTGGGTCAGTCGTTAGACGGTGAAGTAGTAATCGACCTGTCGAGTGAAGACACGCCACAATTACTCGTGGTCGGAACAACTGGCTCAGGTAAGTCTAACTTCTTCCGTGCAGCTGCATACTGCCTACTCATGCAGGGTGCGCGGGTGGATGTGTGTGGTGGTAAAGTTTCGGACTACGAGGATTTCGCTGAACGATTCGACAGCATCACTATGAATGATATGGGGCGCACTTATGAATTTGTGACTGAGTACTTCCAAGAGTGCGATCGCCGAAACTCAATGACCAAAGCTGAGTTAGCCGAGCAACAGCCTTGGATATTATTCATCGATGAGTACAAAGGTACTGTCCCGTTGGATGATGGTCAGCGAAAAGCCTACGATGCTCAATTATGTGAAGTCGGCCGTCGTGGAAGGGGACTGAAAATTCATGTAGTGGTTGGCTTGCAACGTGGAGCGAAGCGAGGACAGCAAGACCCCCAAGGGTTGCCCCCAGACTTACGTGATAACTTGCCTTGTCGAATCGCGTTCCGTTGTGTCGATGCTACTAGTGGACGCATGATTTTAATGCGCCGAGGTGAATCTGTTACTTCACTCCAAGGTCGTGGTGACGGCATTGTGCAATCGGGGTTGTTGGACAAGCGTTTTCAAGCTTACAGGTTTGAGCAAATACCAGCTTAATTTTCCTAGAAGAAATTCACACTATGTCTAATTTATTAGTATTCCAGTTTGAAGGCAGAGAAGTTCGTTTAGCGATCGCCATTTATCTCCAACAGCGATTGGTCAGTTATATGCTGAACGTCACGGACTACAAGCACCTATTAAACCTCAAATTATCAATCAGGTTTTAGAGGAAGCTGGCTTGCAGTACAAACAAATTGAAATTAAAGCTGATTCTACAGGCAAGCCAAAACATAAAAATATATGGCATCTCACCGAAATTGGTAAACAGTGAGGAACTGTTATAGCTGATAAGGCCCTTACTCACGACAAAATCGTTCAACACGTCCGTTGGTTGCCTGATGTTTTGAACGTGATTGATTTGAGCAAATTTAACTAAACAATACTTTATCTTCCATTTTTTATGCTGCCATCAAAATTTGTCGAAGCTGCCGGGTTTCCTTTGCCCTGGCAAGAAAGACATCTGCAACAATACTTGAGTGAGCGCCTCAAAGAGCGTGGATTCCAGGCTCAATTAGAAGTCCCGGCCAACGGCGGCAGGGCTGACATTGTTACCAATTGGCTTGGTGGAGCAATTATCGAGTGCAAGAAGTATTTAGACCGGGACAATATTTACCAAGCTGTTGGGCAACTTAATCTTTACGGCTTAAACAATACCCACAAGTTAGTTGTGATGGGTTTTTTGACACCTGATGCTCGTGAACAACCATCTGCTCTCAAGACTGCCTCAATGGTTGAGCAAAATTCACGCATTAAAGTTATTTTTGTGAATATTGATGAACAATGGCTTCCTGGTAGTCGAGTATCAATTGGGTTTGGCAATTTTAGTTTTGGTAATTTTCAATTGCCTCAATTACCAAATTTTAAAGACTGGCATTGGTGGTTGAATGTCGCTAAGGCGAATCCTTTGCTTTTGATTTTAGTTGCTTCTGTTTTTTTAGGAGTGTTACCAGAATTGAAAAAACTGACCCCTACTACTGTCATACAACAAATTCAACGTCCTTAATCTTCAGTTTTTTAAGATTAAGGAATCACCGGTAGGAAAAGCTGTGTATTTTACAGGTGATAGTAAGAAACTTTTGAATTTTTGGGATAGACTCAGAAGCAGATGATCCACCAACCCTGCACACTAAAACCACTACAGAGCGATCGCCTCAAAGGACGAGAGCGTGAGCTAACCAAGCGTGAGCTAATCCACTATTATTATCAGCGATTGGCTTTAATCACCGACCCCCATTTCCGCGCTAATCCCAGCACCAAAAATTTTCCAGAAGTAAAAACAGACCCAACAAAGTTTGCTGCTTTTGACCTCGCTGTAGAGCTTCATCGAAATGGCAGTCGCCCTTGGGTTGGGTGAAAGATGCTCGACAGAATCCCTGTCGAGCATTTTGGGATTCCCCCGAACTCCCTTTAAGATACAAAGCTCTTTAGCATACCCAGCAGTTGATTAACCGGAGGAATGTTATACTCCAGCAACCCAATAGTAACGATAGTTCCTTCTAATTTTAAAAATTTCCAGCGATCGCCTGTGGTGACGGTTCCATAAATTGTAGGAATAGGAGTCTGATTTTGTTGATTAAATTTTTGAGCAGCAATCATAGACGCAACACACTGCCCTAACCCTGAATTTAAATCTTCTCTTTTGGCTTCCACTATTACCACTGCTGGAGCTTCAATAAATAATTGTTCTGTTGATTTACTAATGAGAAAATCACAAACTCCGTTTAGTCCAACAGAAGAATCAACCGTGAAATCTGTGCCGGAAAATAAGCTAATTTCGTTAGATAATGTATCTTTAATTTCTAAAAGAACTGGAGATATCAACCATTCGGATCTAGCTTTTTCAGTGTTCACCGCTAGAGCTAATGGTAAGTGTTTTTCTAGAAATGTCGATAAAAAATCACTTGGAGTTATAGGTTCAATTTCCTCAAGAAAGGTGGGACGCTCAACTATGGTGAGGTTAAATTCGGTTTTCACTTTCTTGAGGGTGAAATCACTGTAAGACATAAGTTTACTTATTTTAAAACCACTTGTGACATACTCCCACACCGAAGCCGCGCTGTAGGTGTGGGCTTCTCAGCGACTCCTGCTTTGTTCATACCAGACGAAACGTCGAGCCAACAAGTAATTATATAGATAAACATTTATGATTTTGTCTTTATGTCTCTATCAATCTGACTTGATACTAACTTTTAGCTTTACAAGAACAGACTTAAGATAAGTTAGCACATTCGAGTAGTGGTTGGTCAAATTTTTCTGCTGAACTACCTTGTTGAGCAGTGGCATTAAGTTGGTCTACTTCTAAAGAACGAATCAACTCCCGAATAACATCTGTTGCAGGTCTTCCTGTTTTTTGGCAATACTTTTCTAGCTTCTCCATTTCACTGGTGGCAAGATTGATTGTTAGCCGCTTGACTGCCCATTTTTTATTCATGACTTATTTTTTATTTGTTTCATATAATATCCAATTTTAATGTATTAATTTCTACTTCAAATATCTCATTATTAAAATCTCAAAAAGATTCAGTAAATTCTCTCAAAAGACTAACCATAAATTAATTACTGACACAGCGAAGCGTTAGCGAGTCTGCGAACGTCGGAACAAGCGTCACGTCCGCCGCGAATTGCGAATTGGTATTAATCCCGCTAATCGACTCAGATATGAAAAATAATAGTTATAAGAAAACTCTCAACATAAAGTTTTTTGAACTTTATGTGATCCTGAATCTATTAAAACAAACTCAATAGTCAATTTAGGTGATGATATGAGAGAAATAGCAAAGTCATTTGTCAATGAAGAAACTGCTTAAACGGATTTTTAAACTAATCAAGCAAATTTTTCACCAGTTCTCATCTAATGAACAACCCACTGTTCCTTCCAGCAATCGACCATTAAAAACTCCTGCCACTATTCCTCCCATTCCCACTTTCACTCCTCAGTGGCAAAATGGTTTGATACTAATATGTTCCCAGTGTACAGTCGAGCAATTTTCTGACAGTTATCACCAAGTAAGATCAGGTACAACAGCTTCCGAAGAACTACAGAAATGGCTGAAGTCTCAACTCAAATTTGATGGATTATGGGGAAAATATCGAGTTGTTAGCTTGAACTGACAGAAGCCTCTCACCTACCCGTTCACGAAGTGTTCCCGAAGGGTAGGGAGGTGATGAGATGAATGGCAGGCTAATTGACGACAATCTTCCGACCGATGCCGATAGGCAAGGGAGGAAGATATGGAGGAAACTAGCAATTTCTATGTTATACTTTTTTATAGCAAACGTTGTTTACTCTAATATGTTAAGAGTCTTCAAAGTCAGGTTATATCCAGACACCCAACAGCAGCAGTCACTAGCGCAAGCTTTTGGCAGTTGCAGATGGCTTTGGAATTACTGCTTGAACTTGATGAACCAAACATATAAGGAAACTGGCAAGGGTTTGTCTGGATATGAAGTCAAAAAGATAATTCCCCAGCTAAAAAAAGAATATGAGTGGTTAGCACTAACTTACTCACAATGTTTGCAACAGGTTTGTTTAAATCTAGGGGTAGCTTTTAATAACTTTTTTGAGAAACGAGCTAAATATCCTAGATTCAAATCTAAACATGGTAAGCAGTCAATACAATATCCTCAAAATGTCAAAATTGCTGATAATTCTGTAGGTCTTCCAAAAATAGGAGATGTAACAGCAATCATTCATAGACCCATTGAGGGGAAAGTTAAGACTGTAACCATATCCAAAAACTGCTCTAATCAATACTTTGCGGCTATTCTTTTTGATGATGGTAAAGAAAAACCAGAATTAAATACAGAAGGTAAAGCGATAGGTATTGACTTGGGATTAACCCACTTTGCTGTTACCAGTGATGGTTCAAAGTTTGACAATCCTAAAATACTCAATAAGCATGAGAAGAATTTAAAACTTAAACAACGGCAACTATCTAAGAAGCAGAAAGGTTCTAACAACCGTGTTAAAGCTCGAAAGAAAGTTGCTAGAGTTCACAGAAAAATAACTAACTGCCGTGAGGATTTTCTGCACAAGCTATCTCGTAGGATAGTTAACGAAAATCAAGTTATAGTGCTTGAAAATCTCAACGTTAAAGGCATGATGCGAAACCATAAACTAGCCAAATCTATACATCAAGTCGGTTGGGGAATGTTTTGCACAATGCTTAAATACAAGGCAGAAATGGAAGGGAAGATTTATCTTGAAGTTGATAGATTTTTTCCAAGTTCAAAAACCTGTCATGTTTGTCTTAATCAAGTTGGTAGTTTGCCACTTGATGTAAGATTTTGGACTTGTGACAATTGCCAAACTAGGCACGACAGGGATGTGAACGCAAGCATTAACCTCAGAGATGAGGGTCTACGAATTTTGACCTCTGGAACGGGGGATAAAGCCTGTCGCCCAGATGTAACTCGGAGCAGGGGAGGACGCAAGAAATCCACTACTGCGCTTTCTGTTGGGCAGGAAGCCTACACTGTACCGCAAGGTCAGTGTAGGTAGTTCACTACCAGTTGTTTAGGAGTTTGCCCAAAAGAAAGTGTTGCCATTGTTCTTTATCATCACGCAGTAGGACAGCAATGCTTTATTATCTCTAGCCATAGTGAACGAGAAATTCTCTACTCTTATATCAAACGCATCAATCATTGATACCAGGGTAAATTTTCTTAGACAATTAGAAAGCCTTCTACCGTACCTGTAATAAAACTATCATCAATTGAACGCCACAACAGGTCGAAAAATTCTCAGCCGTAAATAAGCTTGCTCGATTTTTTTCTTATTTGTATTTTTTTTATCAAAAATTAATTTAAATATGTAGTCCTATAGTATTTTCACTAGCCAAATAAATTTAAATTAAAAGATTTTTAACGAATGAGTTTTGAACTTGTCTCTTTAAAACTACAGGTACGTCCAAATGACCTCGATAGTTTAGGTCATGTTAACAATACTACTGTTTTAGAGTATTTAGAAACGGGACGTTGGGATTGGTTAAAGCACCATAACATAAATATCAAACAGAAAATTGTTCCAGTTGTGGCTCGGATTGAAGTTAATTATCGTAAGGAAATTATTCTGGAGAATGTGATTGTCAACACTAAGTTAGATCAATCAAATCAATCATCACTCTACCAAGCCAATTTTTGGCAGTCAATTGAGGTGATCAAAGAACAAAATTCACAAGTTGCTGTTGAAGCCCGTATTCAAGTAGTATTTATTGATTCCACAGAGCGCACTTTGCGAACACTACAAGAATTTCTAGAAGGAGCGAGTAATTCAAATAACGGAACTTAATAACTTATCCTAAATCTTCAATTAAATTTTGAATGTATTCTCGTGTTTCTGAAATAGTTAAATACAAAATATTACCGCCCCTATTCATTATTTCATATTCATCGAGAACAACATTGTTATCATCTACGCTCCATCCTAGTCCAAAAATTAGACCATTAGCATAAGCTTTCTCTCCAAGTTCAGATATTTCTAGAAGCAGAGTTTTGTACTCAGGCTTTAGCTTTTGGTTTTGAATCATTTCGTCTAACCTGACTTCAAATTCTGTGAATGATTCATACTTATGGGTCATTATTTAAAATTATCTTTTAGGTGATATTAAATCGGCTGCAACAACCTCTGCCATAATCTTGTGTAACGCTGCTGGTCATCCGTAGTCTTCACAGCCAAAGATATCGCTTTTTTTGAACCAACCACAATGGCTAATTTCCTGGCACGAGTCAAACCTGTATAAAATAGATTACGTGACAGCATCATATAGTGCTGCATATATAGTGGCAGTATCACCACCGGATACTCTGAACCTTGACTTTTATGAATTGAAACAGCGAATGCCAACGTAATCTCATTTAAATCCGCATAATCGTAAACCACAGGGCGACCACCATAGTCAACTGTAACTTCCTGTTCTTCAGTATCGATACTCAGAATAGTCCCCAAGTCACCATTAAATACCTCACGGTTGTAATCGTTGGTTTGTTGGATAATGCGATCGCCTACCCGCAGAGTCATTCCACTTCTGACAATCTCTGCTTTATCGGGACTGGGCGGATTGATCAGCTGCTGCAACACCATATTCAAGTTGCGAGTTCCCACCAAACCCCGTGACATTGGGCAAAGTACTTGCACATCAGAGGCTCCATTAAAACCTAACCGGGGAATAAATTCTGTAATCAACTCACAAATTGCTTGTACGCCGTGTTCTGGCTGATGTCCTCCACCATGCCACAGGCAATCTGACACAGGATTCTCTGAGATTGGTTCTAAACAAGGGTAATCGCCCTGGTTAATTTGGTGCGCGGCAGTGACGATCGCACTCTGCTGGGCTTGGCGGAACACTTGCGTTAGCTTCACCACTGGTACTTGCAGTGAAGTGATTAGGTCAGCCAGCACTTTGCCAGGGCCAACAGAGGGTAGCTGGTCGATATCACCCACTAACAATAATTGTTTCCCCTGTGCCACTGCTTTCACCAACGAATGTGCCAAAAATAGGTCTAACATACTAGCTTCATCAGCAATAACGGCATCACAAGACAGGGGGTTTTCGTTATCCCGTTTAAAACCCATTGTTTTCGGGTCAAATTCTAGCAGACGATGTATGGTTTTTGCTTCTAATCCCGTCATTTCTGATAACCGTTGTGCTGCCCTTCCCGTTGGTGCAGCCAAGGCTATTGTTTTACCCATCGCTTTCCACAGGCTGACGATAGTGTGGGTTGTGAACGTCTTGCCTACTCCCGGCCCACCAGTCAACACCATTATGGGAGAATATGCTGCTTTCTCTACCGCTTGCTGCTGTTGTGGCGATAACTGGATGTTGCGGCTTTTCATAAATCGCTCTAGCCAAGCACGAACACGCGGCATATCCTGTGTCACTGGGTGGCGTAACTTTCGAGATATCAATTGGGCTAAATTCTGCTCGGTGTGGAAGAAGCTCGGCTTATAGCAGAGTAATAATTTCTCCCCGTAGCTATCTCTAACATATTCCCTGATCAACTCCTCCCTTGCACCCATGTCCTTGATAATGTCAGCGATCGCCAATTCGGTTGGCTGATGGTCATCTGTTGTTAACAGTTTGGTGACTTTCTCGATTAGTTCTGGCTGTGGCAGATAACAGTGTCCATCTTCGGCAGCTTCACTCAATGCGTGGATGATTCCAGCACAATATCTAAATTGGGAGTCCGTTGGCACGCCTAAATTCCGAGCAATCTTATCGGCTGTGAGGAAACCAATCCCATAAATGTCGGTTGCTAGTTGGTACGGATTTTGAGTGACTGTAGCGATCGCATTATCTTGATACTGCTTATAAATTTTGACTGCGTAGGTTGTTGACACCCCGTGGGTTTGCAGAAAGACCATCACTTCCTTGATCGCCTTCTGTGTCTCCCAAGCATTCTTGATTAGCTTGATCCGCTTTTTGGCAATGCCTTGAACTTCGATAAGACGGTCAATTTGGTTTTCGATGATGTCGAGTGTTTCCAAACCAAAATGTACAACTATGCGTTTGGCTGTGACCGGGCCAACTCCTTTGATCAGCCCACTACCCAAGTATTTCTCAATTCCTGTGAGGGTTGCTGGTTTGGTTTCTTTGTAATTGGTGACTTGAAACTGTGACCCATATTGCGGATGTTCTCGCCAGAAGCCCGTTAGCTGTAGCGTCTGCCCTGGTTGGATATTTGCAAAACTGCCGACAATTGTGGTCAGGTCACTACTGCGGGGTCGAGTTAGACGTGCAACTGTATAGCCTGATTCCTCGGAGTGAAAAGTCAGGCGTTCTACTACCCCTGTGATGGTTTCGTAGTGCGGGGTGGCATTTACTTGTCGAGTAGCTGGAGTTAGGGGCGTGGACATTGGCTTTTAGAAATGCCGCACATTATTTTAAGCCGGAAAATAAGTTTTTTACAGTACATAAATACTATCTTTAACCACACCCAGGTGACAAGCATCTTGAGATATCAAACCAAAATTGCCGAAAAATCGCACAATTTTTGATACATTAATTTTTAAATACTAGTTACGCTGCAAAATCCACAGGCATTACGGCAATGCAAGTTCTTCATGGCACCTGGATACCAGACCAAACAAATGAATTTATCCAATCTGGTTCTTTTTATCTGTGGATAGAAACTTCTGTAGTTCAACAAAGTCGTACTAAACAGCAGATTCATCCTAGACATTTACCACAAGAAGAATTAATCAGTTTCTTAGTGCAGAATCTGGTATTTAAAGAGAACCCTATACAATTAAAAGAACGCATCTCTACCAAATATTTTGCGCTTCCGACTGTCAATAATCAGCCCATTCCTTCACCAGAATTAATTAAGTATCTAGAGTTTGAATTTCCTGAAAGTTACGAAGATTTCCAATACTGGAACGTCATCTGCTATGAAACAGTAGTTTCGGCTAAAGGCAGAAAATTAATCAATATTGTCAAACTTCTTCACGATATTCATTTTTTGGCACTTTATAATGCCAATGAATTTCAAATTGGCTCAGATTTACTATTCTGGTATCATTATACCCAAGCCTTTAAACAAATCATCTTCAAAGACCAATATATTCCGGCATTAAAATATCGACCCTTAGCAGCACTCAAGGATAAAACACGCAAGAACAAAAGTAAAGAGACTTCCTCAAAACAATTTGAGATATATGCGGTTTGGGAAATTATTTCTGAGCAATATGAAGCAAATATTTCAAAATATATTGAGTATATGCCGTTCCTTTGCACAGCAGGTAGCCACAATCAAGAGCAACAAATAGAATTTTTCGATAAGGAAACACTCTTACGACATTTTTCTGAATCTCTTCTCCAAAATTTAGTAACTGATACCATCTCCACAGCCACTTTTGATAAACAAATAGCAGATTCTCTGATTTACTATTGTCTGAATCAAAACAAATATAATCCATTAAAAACCGAAACTTCTTTACTCCAATACAAACAGTGGTTGGCGTGGAAAAACAGAATTCAGCACACTCAATCTAACTTACCCTTCCATCTATGCTTTCAGATGCACTCCCCAACTGCCCAAGATATAGACAATTGGCAGATTCAATTTTTGGTATCTAGTAAACAAGACCCTTCCTTGAAGATGGCATTGGCAGAATACTGGCTGATGAATCAAAAAACTAAAGCAGGTGTTCACAAACAATATGGTCAAGATTTTGAAACTAATTTACTACTGAATCTGGGCTATGCTGCCCGGATGTATCCCAAGCTTTGGCAAGGATTAGAAACAGAGTGTCCCATCGGAATGCACCTGACCTTAGATGAAGCATTTAGCTTCCTCAAGGAAAGTGCTTGGGTATTGGAAGATTCAGGTTTTAAAATTATTGTCCCGTCTTGGTACACTCCTGCTGGTCGCCGTCGCGCTAAGATTCGCCTCAAAGCATCAAGCAAAAAATTAACTCCCATAAAGGGTGAAACTAGAAGCTATTTTGGTCTAAATTCACTGGTGGAGTATCAATATGAATTAGCAATTGGCGATGCTACTGTTACACCACAGGAATGGGAACAACTAGTTAATACTAAGGCTCCCTTGGTGCATTTTCGCGGTCAATGGATGGAATTAGACCGAGATAAAATGCAGCAATTACTCCAATTTTGGGACTCCCACGGTTCGGAGCAACCGCAGATGACTTTGCTGGAGTTTATGCAACGTACTGCCGAGGCTGGAGATGATTGGGAAATCGAACATGACCAAGCCTTAGCAGAAGTTATGTCCAAACTGCAAGATAAAAGTCAGTTAGAGCCAATTTCACAACATTTAAGTCTGCAAGGTACTCTGCGAGAATATCAAAAGCGGGGGGTTTCTTGGCTGCAATATTTGGAAAAATTAGGCTTAAATGGCTGTTTAGCAGATGATATGGGACTGGGAAAGTCCGTACAGGTGATTGCTTTATTAGTTCACCAGAAAGATGCAAAACAACATCATTTACCAACACTACTAATTGCACCCACTTCCGTTGTTGGCAATTGGCATAAAGAAATTGCCAAGTTTGCTCCTCATTTAAAAACTCTTGTACATCATGGCAGCACTCGCTTAACTGACTCTGCCGATTTTCAAGCGGCTTGCCAGCAGCATGACGTGGTGATTAGCTCTTTTACTCTAGCTCGCAAAGATGAAAAACTCTTTAACAGTGTCGAATGGCAACGTTTGGTAGTGGATGAGGCACAAAACATTAAAAATCCGAAGGCTGCACAGACTAAAGCTATTGTGAAAATCTCTGCCAAACATCGCCTAGCTTTGACGGGTACACCTGTGGAAAACCGTTTACTTGATTTGTGGTCAATTTTTAACTTTCTCAATCCTGGGTATTTGGGTAAAGAAGCACAATTTCGCAAGTCTTTTGAAATCCCCATTCAAAAAGATAATGATAAAGTAAAGTCAACTACACTCAAGAAATTAGTAGAACCTTTAATATTACGGCGAGTGAAAACTGACCAATCGATTATCAGCGACTTGCCCGATAAAGTTGAACAAAAACTTTATACTAATCTTACCAAAGAGCAAGCATCACTGTATGAGGTTGTAGTTAAAGATGTCGAAGAACAATTACAAAAAGCCGAAGGGATTCAACGTAAGGGATTAATTCTCTCCACCTTGATGAAGCTGAAGCAAATTTGTAATCATCCAGGTCAATTTCTTCAAGATGGGAGTGCATTTTTGCCAGAGCGATCTCATAAACTCTCTCGTCTGGTTGAAATGGTAGATGAGGC